>CAMYMY010000083.1 GCA_947259625.1 uncultured Kiloniellales bacterium
CCATCGAGACCAGCCGGCCCACCACCTGGAGCGACCCGGTCTACGAGGTGGACGGCATCCGCCACTACTGCGTCGACAACATCCCGGGCGCGGTCCCGGCCACCGCCTCGGCGGGCTATGCCCGCGCGCTGCTGCCCCTGGTCGGCGAGATTGCGACGCTGGGCCCGATCGAGGCCTGCCGCCGGAACCCTTGGCTCGCGCGCGGCCTGACCTGCGCGGACAGGACGCTGCTCTTGGAGGAGACCGGCCGCCTACAGGACCGCCCCTTCACGCCGGTCGAGAGCTTCCTGAAGGCGGCCGGCTGACCGGGCCGGTCGTTTCATCCGTGATGGCTTTAGATCCGTCCCCCTCGGATCTGGTCGATCACCGACACCAGCCAATCCATGACCACGCGGGTCCGAACCAGCTCGCGCAGCTCCGGATGGACCATAAGCCATAGCTCCCGCGAGAGGGCGGCCGGACCGTCGCCATGACGGACCAGCCCTGGCTCCCGATCTCCAATGACGGTGGGCAGCAAGGATTTCCCAAGTCCCGCTTTCACGCTCTCGAGAAGCGCTTCGGCATCGTTGACCAGCACTTGTGCCGGAGCCTGGCGGTCACGGGTGGCTCTCTCCGCAATCCAGCGTCCTTGCGGCAGGTCCGCCATGCTGTCGTCGTAGGTGATCCAGGGCAGCGGTTCGGCACTGCTCCGAGAAGGCCCATAAACCGCATAGTCGAGCCGGCCGATGCGGCGGGCGACGGCGCGGACCTCCTTGCGTGGCCGCGCGAGGCGCAGGGCGATGTCGGCTTCCCGCTTGGTCAGGCTCAGGTCACGGGGTTCGGCGATCAGTTCGACCCGTAACTGCGGATGATCGCGAAACAGCCGCGGCAGCGCGGGCACCAGAACACGGTTCACGACCATCGGGACGGAGGTCACGCGAACCGAGCCGGCCGCCAGTCCGTCCGCGCCTGAAACAGCGCTCTCCACCGCTTGGACTTCGAGCTCGACCCGCTCCGCGCCGGCGACGACGGCGGCTCCGGCCTCGGTGGGATGCAGGAGCCCGAGATTTCGCTCGAAGAGACGGGCGCCCAGCCGTCGCTCGGCCTGGGCAATGCGGCGTGCCACCGTGGTGTCGTTGACGCCGAGCCGCCGCGCGGCGCCCGCAAGCGATCGGGCCCGCGCCACCGCCAGGACGAATCGTAAATCGTTCCAGTTCAGTCGCTGCATTCTTGCAGGTCCAAGATGCAAACTTTCGCCTCTCCTGCTTAATAATGCAGGTCTATCCTTTCATCCGTCAAGCACGGAGAGAGGGGAGTCGGGACCATGATGTACGCTGTCTTGTTCGAGGATGACGCCGGTCGCGCGGACATGCGGCCCAAGCACATGCCCGATCACTTGGAATTCCTAGAGAGCAACGCTTCGAGGATCCTCGACGCGGGCCCGCTCAAGGACGCCGAAAGCGATGCTCCAGCGGGTGGTCTCTGGATCGTGGAGGCTGACAGTCCGCAGACCGTCCAATCACTTATAAGAGCCGACCCGTTCTGGTCGACCGGTCTTCGCAAGTCCGTTCGTGTTCTCGAGTGGACACAGGTTTTCTCGAAAGGGAAGAGACGGACCTAGCGACAAACCTCAGGTGATCCCTGCCCCACAGGTCCGGCCCTTGGGCCAGGCCTGAGCCGAGACCCTAGTGCTGCAGGATCTGGCTCAGGAACAGCTTGGTGCGGTCGGACTGCGGGTTGTCGAAGAACTGGTGCGGCTCGTTCTGCTCGATGATCTCGCCTTCGTCCATGAAGATGACGCCCATCTCGTGGGTGACGACCAGCATGGTCATGCCCTCCTCCGCCAGCTCGACCATGACGTCGAGCACCTCCTTGATCATCTCCGGGTCGAGCGCCGAGGTCGGCTCGTCGAACAACATGACTTTCGGGCTCATGCACAGCGAGCGGGCGATCGCCACGCGCTGCTGCTGACCGCCGGAGAGCTGGCCGGGATACTTCAGCGCCTGCTCGGGGATCTTGACCCGCTCCAGATACTTCATGGCGGCTTCCTCGGCCTCGGCCTTGGGGGTCTTGCGCACCCAGATCGGCGCCAGCGTCAGGTTGTCGAGCACGGTCAGGTGCGGGAACAGGTTGAAGTGCTGGAATACCATGCCGACCTCGCGGCGGATCTGCTCGATGTGCTTGAGGTCGCCGGTCAGCTCGATGCCTTCGACGACGATCTGGCCCTGCTGGTGCTCCTCGAGGCGGTTGATGCAGCGGATCAGGGTCGACTTGCCCGACCCGGAGGGACCGCAGATGACGATCCGCTCGCCCTTGTTGATGGTGAGGTCGATGTCCTTGAGCACGTGGAACTGCCCGTACCACTTGTGGACCCCGTTCATCTGGATCATGACCTCTTCGGAGACGGTCATTTCCTTGACAGGGTGGCGGATGTCCTCGGCGGCCAAGCCTTCGGTGGTCATGTCGTCCTCCTCGTATCCTGTTCGACCTTGTCCAATCCTCGACCTAGTGGCCGGTGTGCAGTTTCTTCTCCAGGTGCTGGCTGTAGCGCGACATGCTGAAGCAGAAGACCCAGAAGCCGGCGGCGACGAAGACATAACCCTCGACGGCAAACCCGAGCCAGTCCGGGTTGGTGCCCGCGAGTTGCACCATGCCGAGGAAGTCGAACAGCCCGATAATCAGCACCAGCGTGGTGTCCTTGAACAGCCCGATGAAGGTGTTGACGATTCCGGGGATCACCAGCTTGAGCGCCTGCGGCAGAACGATCAGCCCCATCATCTTCCAGAAACTCAGGCCCAAGGCCTCGGCCGCCTCGTACTGACCCTTGGGGATCGCCTGCAGCCCGCCGCGCACGACCTCGGCCATGTAGGCGGCCGAGAACAGCATGACGCCGACCAGGGCGCGCACCAGCTTGTCGAAGTTGACCCCTTCCGGCATGAACAGCGGAAACATCACCGAGGACATGAACAGCACGGTGATCAAGGGCACGCCGCGCCACAGCTCGATGAAAGCGACGCAGATCGACCGCACGACAGGCATCTTCGAGCGCCGGCCGAGCGCGAGCACGACGCCGATCGGCAAGGAGGCGACGATGCCGACCAGGGCGATCACCAGGGTCAGGAACAGGCCGCCCCACAGCGGCGTTTCCACGTGCTCCAGTCCGAAGGCGTCGCCGACGAAGAGGAAGAAGGCGATGATCGGGTAGCCGATCAGGAGAAACACACCGATCCACTGCTTCCAGCGGAATCCGGGGATGAAGAGCGGGATCGCCGCGGCCACCAGCAGGACATAGGCCGTGTTGATCCGCCACAGCTCCTCGTCCGGATAGCGCCCGTACATGAGCTGCTTGAACCAGACCCTGATGTAGACCCAGCAGGCGCCCTCGCGGCTGCAGGCGTCGCGCGTGTCGCCGACCCAGTCGGCGTCGATGAACGCCCATTGGATCACCGGCGGCACGAGAAGATAGACCAGGTACAAGGCCAACACGGTAAGCGCGACGTCGAGCGGGGTGGCGAACAGGTTCTGGCGCACCCATCCGACAACGCCCACCGTGCTGGCCGGCGGCGGCAGATCGGGATGGCTCCCGGGATCGTAGCTGCGGGTTTCGTCGGTCATGACCTATCGCTCCACCAGGGCCATCTTCTTGTTGTACCAGTTCATGAAGGCCGAGATCAGCAGGCTCAGCGTCAGATAGACCGCCATGGTAATCGAGATGATCTCGACCGCTTGGCCGGTCTGCATGAGCACCGTGCCGGCGAAGACCAGCACGATGTCCGGGTAGGCGATGGCGGCGGCCAGGGAGGAATTCTTCATCAGGTTCAGATACTGGCTGGTCAGCGGCGGAATGATGACCCTGAGCGCCTGAGGGATGACGACGAGCCTCAAGGTCGGCCCGGGCCGCAGGCCGACCGAGTAGGCCGCCTCGGTCTGGCCGTGGCTGACCGCCGTAATACCGGCGCGCACGATCTCGGCGATGAAGGACGCCGTGTAGGTCGACAGCGCCAGGGCCAAAGCGACCAGTTCGGGAATGACGACCATGCCGCCGACGAAGTTGAAGCCCTTGAGCTCGGGATAGTTCCAGGACAGCGGGAACCCCATGACGATGGCGGCCAGCAGCGGCAGTCCGATCAGGACGCCGAGCGAGGTCCAGAACACCGGGAACCGCTCGCCGGTCCGTTCCTGGCGGGCACGAGCCCAGCGCGCCAGGATGACGACGCCGATTACGCCCGCGACCAGGGCCACGGGGATCAGCCAGAAACCCGCCTCGAAGATCGGCGCCGGCGAGTAGAGCCCGCGAATGTTGAGGAAAAAGCTGTCAAACATCGAGTGGCTGTTTTTCGGCGAGGGCACGTTCCGGAGTACCGCGAAGTACCAGAAGAAGATCTGCAGCAGCAGTGGGATGTTGCGCAAGATCTCGATATAGACGGCGGCCAGATTCGAGATCAGCCAGTTCCGCGACAACCGGGCAACACCGATGATGAAGCCGAGGATCGTGGCGAAGAAGATGCCGATGATCGAGACCAGCATCGTGTTCAGCAGGCCGACCAGAAAGGCCCGGCCGTAGCTGGACTCTTCGCTGTATTCGACCAGGGTCTGCGAGATGCTGAATCCCGCGGTGGTCTCGAGGAACCCGAAGCCCGAGGCGATGCCCTGCCGCTCCAGGTTGGCCATCGTGTTGCCGACCAGATATGCGCCCAGCAACACGACACCACCGAGCACGAGCACTTGGAAGAAGAGGGCGCGATAACGGGGATCGTTCCACACCGGCGGTTTCGCCGGCGCGACGGCAATTTTCGTCTCCACGGCCACGTTCGCCTCCCAAGTATTATGTTTTGGGGCCGGGGGAGGAACGGGGGGTGCCCGGCGCGCGGCCGGACACACCCCGAGATGTCACATGCGCAGGCTCAGCTCAGCGAACCGGCATGGCGTATTGCAGGCCGCCATCCTTCCACAGGGCATTCTGGCCCCGCTCCAGGCCGAGCGACGTCTTCACGCCGACATGGCGCTCGAAGCTCTCGCCGTAGTTGCCGACCTGCTTGACAACGTTGTAGGCCCAGTCGACTGACAGGCCGAGGTTTTTGCCGCCATCGCCTTCGACGCCGAGCAGGCGTCTGACGTTCGGACTGCTGGAGCCCTTCATCTGGTCGACGTTCTTCGACGTGACGCCGAGCTCCTCGGCTTCGACCATGGCATAGAGCGTCCACTTCACCGTATCCAGCCACTTGTCGTCGCCGTGACGGACCACCGGCCCCAGGGGCTCCTTGGAGATCACCTCGGGCAGGATCATGTGGGCGTTCGGCTCCTTCAGCTTGATCCGCTGGGCAGCCAGACCCGACTGGTCCGTGGTATAGACGTCGCAACGGCCGGAGTCGTAGGCCGCCACAACCTCGTCGGCCTTCTCGAAGACGACCGGGTTGAACTTCATGCTGTTGGCACGGAAGTAGTCGCTCAGGTTGAGCTCGGTGGTCGTGCCGATATTCACGCAGACGCTGGCGCCGTCGAGCTCGAGCGCGCTCTTGACCCCAAGATCCTTGCGGACCATGAAGCCCTGGCCGTCGTAGTAGTTGACGCCGGCGAAGTTGAGGCCGAGCGCCGAATCGCGGACCAGCGTCCAGGTCGTGTTGCGCGACAGCACATCGACCTCGCCGGACTGCAGCGCCGTAAAGCGCTCCTTGGCCGAGAGCGGCGTGAACTTCACCTTGCCCGCGTCGCCGAGAACGGCAGCGGCCACGGCACGACACACGTCTACGTCGATTCCGGTCCAGTTACCCTGCTCGTCGGGGTTGGAGAATCCGGCCAGCCCCTGGCTGACACCGCACTGGACGAAACCTTTACCCCTCACGTCGTCGAGCGTTCCGGCCACAGCCGCGGTCGACAACGTCGTAGCCGCAGCGGCGGCCAAGAGAACCTTGGTGAGTTTCATGGAAAAAAACCTTCCCTGCTGGTTTTTGACTTTCTTGTTGTCCTAAGGACAAAGCGCCATAGCGCTGTGTTACCTAGTCCGACAAGATGTAACATATGCCTCGAAAAGGCAACAGGCACGCTTGGACATTCACTCGGGTCCACGCCCGAGCGGCACCCCGCCGCCTGCGGGCGCCCGAATAGCAGAGTCCGGGTCGTTCGGCTAGCCCCTTTCGCGCCCCGCTCGTCGCTGGCATAACGGACGCGCGCGGTCCGGCCCGTCTGGCGCTTCTCGACCATCCAGCCCGCCGATTCCGTGAGATGAGGACCCGATGGCATGACGAAACGGGACTACAAGGCCGATACCCTTCTAGCTCACCTGGGCCGGGACCCGAAGGCCTTCCACGGAGCGGTCAATCCGCCGGTCTACCATGCCTCGACGATCCTGTTCGACAGCCTGGACGCCTACGAGGACAGACACCGTTACCTCGAGAAGGGCAAGGTCGTCTATGGCCTGCTCGGCACGCCGACCACCTTCGCCCTGGAGGAGGCGGTGGCGCGGCTGGAAGGCGGGTCCGGGTGCATTGCCGTGTCCTCGGGCCTGGCCGCCATTACCGGCCCCATCCTCGCCCTGGTCGAGTCCGGCGACCATATCCTGGTGAGCGACAGCGTCTACCAGCCGACCCGCAAGTTCTGCGACCACATGCTCAGGCGTCTCGGCGTGGAGACCACCTACTACGACCCCCTGATCGGCGCCGGGATCGCCGCGTTGATGCGCCCGAACACGCGGCTGGTGTTCCTGGAATCCCCCGGATCCCTGACGTTCGAGGTCCAGGACGCGCCGGCCATCGCCGCCGCGGCCAAGGCCGCCGGTGCCGCCGTGCTGATGGACACGACCTGGCCGGCGTCGCTGCTCTGCCGGCCCTTCGAGCTCGGCGTCGACATATCGATCCAGGCCGGGACCAAGTACATTGTCGGCCACTCCGACGCCATGCTCGGGCTGATCACGACGAACGAGGCTTTCGAGCAAAAGGTCCGGCTGGCGGTCCAGGAACTCGGCCAGTGCGCGGCCCCCGACGACGTCTATCTCGCGCTTCGGGGCCTGCGCACGCTCTCGGTGCGCCTCGCCCGCCACCAAGAGACCGGTCTCGCCCTCGCCCGCTGGCTGGCCGCGCGCCCGGAGGTCGAGCGGGTGCTCCATCCGGCCCTGCCCGGCGATCCGGGCCACGACCTCTGGCGGCGCGACTTCAGCGGCGCCAGCGGTCTCTTCGGGGTGGTCCTGCGTGCGCCCTGCCCTCGCGCCGCCGTCGCCGCCCTGATCGAGGGCATGGAGCTGTTCGGCCTCGGCTCCAGCTGGGGCGGCTTCGAAAGCTTGATGATCGCGGCCTATCCGGAGCGGACCCGCAGCGCGACGACCTGGGACGCGCCGGGCCAGACCCTGCGCATCCACGCCGGGCTCGAGCACCCCGCGGACCTGATCGCCGACCTCGAGGCCGGGTTCGAACGCTTCAACCGGGCGGTTCGCGAGAACGCCTAGCTCTGGAGGCCAGCGATGAGCAACACGCCTGCCCTGCCCGCCCAACTCGACGATGCTCTCGCCTTCGACGACAAGGGCCTGGTCCCCGCGATCGCGCAGCAGCACGACACCGGCGAGGTTCTGATGATGGCCTGGATGAACCGGGCGGCCCTGGCCGAGACCTTGGCGACCGGCCGGGTCTGCTACTGGTCGCGCTCGCGCGGCCGGCTCTGGCGCAAGGGCGAGACCTCGGGGCAGGTCCAGCGTCTGGTCGAGCTCCGTATCGACTGCGACGGCGACACCCTGTTGCTCGAGGTCAAGCAGACCGGCGTGGCCTGCCATACCGGGCGCAGGAGCTGTTTCTACCGCGCCCTCGGGGACGGCGGGCTGGAGGAGTTGATGCCGGTCGAGCGCGACCCGAAATCCCTCTACGGAGGATAGGCCGTGCCGCGGCCCCGGCTGCGCGTCCTGCTCGGCTCGGCGACCGCCATGGGGCCGGGCAAGGCCGACTTGCTGGAGGCGATCGACGCCGAGGGCTCGATCACCGGCGCGGCGCGGCGCATGGGCATGTCCTACCGCCGGGCCTGGTTGCTGGTCGAAGCCATGAACGCATGCTTCCGCAGGCCCCTGGTCGAGACCGCGCGCGGCGGGCGGCGCGGCGGCGGCGCTCGCCTGACGGCGCTGGGACGCGAGGCGCTGGTGCGCTACCGCGCCATGGAGGCCAAGGCGGTGGCGAGCCTCGAGCCCGACATGGCGGCTTTCTCCGAATTTCTGTCGTCCCGGGCCACGAAGAGGCTTCGCTAGACCTCCAAGTCCCGCCTCGCCTGGACCAAGCCAGCCAAGCGTTGTATACCGTTGAATATAACCGATTCCGCCCACGCGCGGCTCATTGTGGAAACCCAAATGCGATCAACGCCGATATCTTCGCTGCCATGGTCCGGGCGACTGTTCGGTGTTGTCTGCCTTGTCGCCCCGCTCTTCGGCCTCGGGGCCACGCCGCCGCGGGCCGAGGATGTCACGATCTTCGCCGCCGCCAGCACGGCCAACGCGGTCAATGAAGTAGTCGAGCGTTATGCGGCAATGCTGGCGGAACCGGCCGGGGACGGCCTGGCCGTGCGGCTGGTCTTTGCCGCCTCCTCGACCCTGGCCAAGCAGATCGCCCAGGGCGCCCCGGCGGACCTGTTTCTGTCGGCCAGCGTCGCGTGGATGGACTATCTCGCGCAGCGACAGGCGATCGCGCCGGCCAGCCGGATCGACCTGCTCGGCAACAGCCTGGTCCTGATCAGCCCGGCGGACAGCCCCTTGGCCCTGACCATAGAGCCCGGGTTCCCGCTGGCCGAGACGCTCGACGGCGGCCGTCTGGCCATCGGCGACCCGGCGCACGTGCCGGCCGGGATGTACGCCAAGGCGGCCTTGGAGACGCTGGGCGTATGGCCCACGGTGGCCGACAAGACCGCCCGGGCGGCCGATGTGCGCGCGGCGCGCGCCCTGGTGGACCGTGGCGAGGCGGCGGCCGGTATCGTTTACCGAAGCGATACGGCGATCAGCCGCCGGGTTCTCGTGGCGGGGGTGTTCCCCCGGGACTCCCACCCGCCCATCACTTATCCGCTCGCCCTGGTGGCCGGGAGGTCCTCGCCCGAGGTCGAGCGCTTCTACCGCTTTCTCAGGGGACCGGAGGCCAGGGTGATCTTCCGCCGACATGGCTTTCTGAGTCCAGGCGGAGCCGGGTGAGCCTATGCTGGAGTTGACGCCGCTGGAGCGCGAGGCGCTCGGCCTGAGCCTCACCGTCGCCTTCTGGAGCGTGCTGGCCAGCCTGCCGCTCGGCCTTGCCACCGCCTGGCTATTGGCGCGCCGCGAGTTCTACGGCAAGACCCTGCTGAACGGCCTGGTCCATCTGCCGCTGGTCGTGCCGCCGGTGGTAGTCGGCTATCTTCTGCTGCTGCTGTTCGGCCGCAGGGGACCCCTGGGCGCCTGGCTCTACGATGCTTTCGGCGTGACCGTGGCCTTTACCTGGAAGGGCGCCGCCCTGGCCGCCGCGGTCATGGCCTTCCCCCTGATGGTACGGGCCATGCGGCTGTCCCTGGAAGCGGTCGACCGCCGCCTCGAGGCGGCGGCGCGCACGCTGGGCGCCCGACGCTTCGAGGTCTTCCTGACCGTCACCCTGCCGTTGATGTCGCCCGGCATCCTGGCCGGCACGATACTGGCCTTCGCCCGCAGCCTGGGCGAGTTCGGCGCAACGATCACCTTCGTGTCGAACATCCCGGGCGAGACGCGGACCCTGCCGCTGGCGCTCTACAGCCTGACCCAGACGCCGGACGGCGAAACCGGGGCGCTGCGCCTGACCGCGATCGCCGTGGTGCTGGCCTTCGCCTCCCTGGCCGCTTCGGAGGTCCTGGCGCGCCGCATCAGGCGCCACATAGGCATCTGATCGTCATGCTCGAAGTCAGCGTCCGAAAACGTCTGGCCGGATTCGATCTCGACATCAGCTTCTCATGCGAGAGCGCCGGCGTTATCGCCGTATTCGGCCGATCCGGGGCCGGCAAGACCACGCTGGTCAACATGCTGGCCGGCTTGCTCCGACCGGATTCCGGCCGGATCGCCGTCGGCGGCCGCACACTGTTCGACTCGGCGAGCGGCGTCGACGTGCCGCCGGAACGTCGCCGCCTCGGCTACGTGTTCCAGGAAGGCCGCCTATTTCCGCACCTGAGCGTTCGCGGCAACCTGGGCTATGGCTTGAAGCGCGTGCCGCCGGACGAGCGCCACATCGGCCTTGAACACATCGTCGACCTGCTCGGCCTCGAGGCCCTGCTGGCGCGCCGGCCGCACGACCTGTCCGGCGGCGAGAAACAGCGCGTCGCGCTCGGCCGGGCTCTGCTGGCGAACCCACGGCTTCTTCTCATGGACGAACCCCTGGCCGCCCTGGACCAGCAGCGCAAGGCGGAGGTCCTGCCGTTTATCGAGCAGCTGCGCGACGACCTGGGCATTCCGATCGTCTACGTCAGCCACGCCATGGAGGAAGTGATCCGCTTGGCCGACACGCTGGTCCTGGTCTCCGACGGGCGCACGGTCGCGGTCGGAGCGGTCGACGAGCTGACCAGCCGCCTGGACCTGCGCCCCTTGACCGGGCGCTACGAGGCCGGCGCCGTGATCGAGGCGCGGGTCGTCCGGCACGACGAGGAGTTCGAGCTCAGCGAACTCGCCTTTCCGGGCGGCACCTTGCGCGTGCCGGGGCTCGACCTCGCACCCGGCGCCGACCTGCGCATCCGGATCCGCGCCCGCGACGTGGCGCTCGCCCTCGAGCCGCCCAAGGACATCAGCATTCTCAACGTCTTCCCCGGCATGATCCGGGACATCGGCGCCGAGCCGGGTGCGCAGGTCGACATCCTGCTCGACCTCGGCGGCACCGCGCTCTGGGCCCGGATCACGGCCCGCTCGCGCCAGGACCTGGGCCTCACCGTGGGCTCCCGCGTCTATGCGCTGGTCAAGGCCGTGGCCATCGACCGACACGTGCTCGGCCGCAGCGCCGGCCGTCCGCGCTTCCTGTCCAAACCGGGCTGAGCCGAAGGCCACTCAAGGGTTTGCCAACACTCAGAGAATAGGTCCCGGGCGCCTCTCGAATTCGGAGCCACCCCCGGTCCGGAATCCCGCAAATTCTAACCCGTAGGTCACACGTCGGCCGGAGTGGCGGATTGGAAGTTCGCCGGTGTTGCATCCGTGTTGCATGGATTTCCCGGTATGGACATATGAAATCTGGCGACCCCGGCAGGATTCGAACCTGCGACCTGCGGATTAGAAGTCCGCTGCTCTATCCAGCTGAGCTACGGGGTCGCGGCGGGCCGCGCCTGGCCCTTCATCGGGCCCGTCAATGGGTCCAGCGGCCGAGGCGGTCGGACCTGAAATTGTCGGCATAGGCCTTGGGCCGGAACACCTTCTCCTGCGGCGTTTCCAGCGTGTACATGAAACCGTGACTGCGGGCAAAAGCCACCGCCTCCTCGGAGCTGTCGAAGCGCAGCCGGACCTGGCCCTTGGTGTCCCGCGACGAGGTCCAGCCCATGAGTGGCTCGACCTGGCGAGCCGCCTCCGGCTCGAACTCCAGCACCCAGCGCTGGGTGTTCGCCCGACCGGACTGCATCGCGGTCTTCGACGGCTGATAAATGCGAACCTGCATCGTCGTCCCTTTCGAAACGGCCCGGCCCGGGCCCCGCACCACCCGACCGATACCCCCAGAAGGCGGCACCGGGAAGGCGTCTCCAGACCCGGTCCAGGGCGGAAAATACGGGCATTTGGGGGCCCATGCAAGCCACGCCGGACAAACCTCTCCCCGGCAGCGCCCGGACGCTCCTGTACGCTCTGAGCCGCCTGGACACGCCGAAGAACCGTCCCGAGAAACCTTGGCAAATGGCCCGGCACCCGCGGGCGTGGCAACGACTGCCTATCAATGGGCCGAAAGGCGAACCATGGCGTCAAGCCCGGTAATTAACTACAGAAATTCATCATATTTGCTATGTGTCGAACTTCCCCCGAGGCTTTGCATCCCGTGCAACGAGCGGTGGGCTCGCATCAGACGGCCACTGGCCGTTTCCACGAGCTAAGCCAGCGTGCGAAGTCCTGGGCCGGGAGGGGCTGGCTGAACAGGAAGCCTTGCAGCTCGTCGCACCCCTTGCTGCGCAGGTAGGTCACCTGCTCTTCCAATTCCACGCCTTCGGCGATGACCTTGAGGTTGAGGCTATGCCCCATCTTGATCACGGCCTCGGTGATCGCGGCATCGTCGGGCTCGGTGGTCAGATCCCGGACAAAGGACCGGTCGATCTTGAGGCGGTGCACGGGGAACCGCTTGAGATAGGCGAGCGACGAATACCCGGTCCCGAAATCGTCGATCGATATCTCCACGCCGAGGTCGTGAATCAAGTGGAACTCGTCGATGACCTGCTCGGTATCCTCCATCATCATGCCTTCGGTGATCTCCAGTTCCAGCAATCGCGGGTCCAGGCCGGTCTCCTGAAGGGTCCTCTTCAAGGCGGCGACGAAGTCGCTGTCCCGGAACTGACGGG
>CAMYMY010000084.1 GCA_947259625.1 uncultured Kiloniellales bacterium
AGTCTGACCGGGCGAGCCCGGTGCCATAGGCCCCGTAGGTCGCCAGCAGGCAAAGCAGCTCCGCCGTCGACCGCGGCGCCTTGGCCCGTTGTTTCCTTCTGCTCGGGGTATCTCTGTTCATGACCACCTCCGTTCACTCCTCGATCATGCTTGGTCCGCACGCTGCCGTCACGCGGCATGCCGCGCGACGAAGTCGCGGATTCGCTCGGCGATGAAATCCCCGTCCTCCTCGAGCGCGAAATGGCCCGTGCCGAGCAGGTGGAACTCGAGGGTTTCGAGATCCCGCTTGTAGGGATGCGCGCCCTCGGCGGGGAAGATGTGGTCGTTCCCGCCCCAGACGATCAGCGTGGGCGGCTGATGCTGGCGGAAATAGGCCTGCCACTCCGGGTAAAGCGGCGGGTTCGAGCCGTAGTCGTAGAACAGCTGAAGCTGGATCTCCTTGTTGCCCGGACGGTCGAGCTGGTACTGATCGACGGTCCAGGCGTCGGGGCTGATCGCCTCCGCGTTGCGCACGCCGTGGGTGTACTGCCACTTCGTGGCACCGAGCGTCAGGAAGCTCTCGAGCGGTTCGGCGGTCCGCGGGTTGCGGTCCTTCCAGTAGGACCGGAACGGGTCCCAGAATTCGCGCAGCCCCTCGTCGTAGGCGTTCGCGTTCTGGATGATCAGGCTCTGCACCCGCTCCGGGTGCCTGGCCGCGAGGCGAAAGCCGATGGGCCCGCCGTAGTCCATCAGGTAGAGGCTGTAGCGCTCGATGCCGAGGACGGCGAGGAACCTGTCCATGACCTCGGTCAGGTTGTCGAAGGTATAGGAGAAGCCATCGGCCGGCGGCATCGCGCTGTTGCCGAAGCCGGGATAGTCCGGCGCGACCACGTGAAAGCGGTCGGAGAGGGAGGGGATCAAATTGCGGAACATCTGCGAGGAGGTCGGGAAGCCGTGCAGCAGCACGATGGTCGGCGCGTCCTTGGGCCCCGCCTCGCGGTAGAAGATATCCAGGCCGTCGACCTTGACGGTCTTGTGCAGCGTGGGCCGCCCGGTCGGCCGCGCTCCGGCGGTCCCTTGCGCGGCGCGCGCCACGCGGTTCAGACCGGACCCGAGGCCCAGCCCCGCCCCGGCCCCGGCCCCGGCCCCGGCAAGACCGGCGGCGCCCGTGGTCAGGAAGGCGCGGCGGTCGAGGCCGTTGCGCCCGTTCTTGGCGGTATCACGGGTTGCACGATGATTCTCTTGTCTCATGGTTCCGTTCCTTTCAAGCGATTGCCAAGCAGATCGGCCGCCGCGCTCGTTGAGCGTGCGGCGGCCGTCCAAGACATCACGCGGCGGCCTTGCGGTCGGTCCCAACCGGCGGAAAGTCCACCTCGGTCTCGGCCACGTGGTTGAAGTAGTTGGTGAAGATACTGTCCGCGACGACGGCCACAACCTCGGTGATCTCGGCGTCGCTTACGCCGGCCAGGCGGGCGATCCGAAGGTCCGCGTCACTGACCCAGCCACGCTCGGCGACGACGGCGCGGGCAAAGCGCAAGATCGCCGCCACCTTGGGCTCGCCGGAGCGGCCCGCGAGGTTCTCAGCCAGCTCGGCCGCCTCGACGCCCAGCAGGCCGCCGATGGCGGTGTGGGCTGCGGCACAGTACTCACAGCCGTTCTCGCCGGCCACGGCAAGCGCGATGGCCTCGCGGGTCTTTGCATCTAGAACGCCACTGCCGAGCGCCTTGCCGAAGTTCAGGTGGGCCTGCAGGGCGGCCGGCGAATGCGCCATGGTGCGCAACAGGTTGGGGGCCCTGCCGAAGGCCTTCTGTACGCCGTCGAGCAGGGCTTTGGCCTTGCCTTCGGCCCGGGCGGGGTCGATCGGGGTCAATCGGGGCATCTCAGAATCTCCTTTTCTCGTCTTTGCGGAAGGTCGGGCGTATGCCCGCTAGGCCCGAGGGATGTCTCCTCAGGCGGCGATCGCCGCGCAGTTGTCGTTGGCCGCGGGCGTCCCGGCCGTGCCTGCATCGAGCAGGCCGTCGACCAGGGGCCGTAGCTGGGCCCGGCTGACGCCGATGTCGGCCAACAGCCGGTCGTCCAACGCCTCGAGATCGCGGATCGCCCGCCGTCTCTTCTGCCAGGCATCAAGCTTGGCGAGCGGTCCCCAGCGGCCGCCCGCCGCAGCGCCGAACCGGCGGCGCACTTCGAAGGGGCGTCGCTTTTCCAGGTATTCGGTGACGTGATGGTCCATTCTCGTGTCCTCCCGCATCGGGGCCCGCCCTGCGCCGGCCCGCCAGCTTCAGATGACCGCCATAGCGCAGGTCGGTTAAGGCGTCAGACCGGCCAATCCGATCCGCATTGAAATCAGATATAGACAGACTGGTCTGTCTTGTCAAGAGGGACATATCGAGGAAAATCCGGCTCTTTCCCCTAAAAGCCGAGATCCTTGTCATATTCGAAGGTTTTTCAATCTTCCTGCCGTGTCGACAATCCGACTCGACCGCGGAAGTCATGTTGAAATGCGTTGACGTTGAGGCCAAATATATACAGACTTGTATGTATCGAATCTTGATCGGGAGTGGGACGAATGGCGCGCAGCCGCCGCGAGCATCTGGTGGATACCGCCCTCGAGCTGTTTTCCAGGGAGGGCTACCACGCGACAGGCATCGACCGGATCCTGGCCGAGGCGGGGGTCGCTAAGATGACCCTGTACAACCATTTCAAGTCCAAGGACGAGTTGATCCTGGCGGCCCTGCGCCGGCGCGACGAGCGCTTCCGCAACTGGTTCATGCGGGCGGTCGAGGGCCGGGCCAAGACGCCGCGGGCGCGGCTGCTGGCGATCTTCGATGTCCTTCAGCAATGGTTCGACTCGAAGGAGTTCAACGGCTGCACTTTCATCAATGCCTCGGCCGAGTTCGGCCGCCCGGACGACCCGATCCACGGCGCCTGCGCCGAACACCAGCACCTGGTCCAGGGTTACCTGGGCGAGCTGGCGGCGGCAGCCGGCGCGACGGACCCCGAGGCGCTGGCCGAGCAGCTCATGCTGCTCATGGAAGGAGCCATCGTCATGCGCCATACCGCCTGCCGGCGCGATGCCGCGCAAAAGGCGCGCGGGGCGGCGAAGATCCTGGTCGAGCGCACGCTCGACTGAGAGAATCCCGGTTGCCGCAAAGCCGTTCCGAAGGAACCCTTACGCCGGGAGAGCCCGATTGCCGGCGCCCTTCCGCGCCGCCTTGCGGGTCCGGCATGGGGCGCCTACCTTGATAGCCAAGAGCAAGACCTGGACAGTGGCCGCGTTGGCCGCCTCCTTGATGCTCGCGGCCTGTGCCGCGCTGCCGACGCCATACCAGCCGGCCGCCGACTCCTTCAGCTACGGCTACAGCGACGAACAGATCGACGCAGAAACCTGGCGGGTCAGCTTCGCCGGGAATTCCATCACGGCGCGGGGCACGGTCGAGGACTACCTGCACTACCGCGCGGCCGAGATCACGCTTGCGGCCGGCGCGGAAGGTTTCGTCGTGGTGAAGGAAGACATCGAGAAGGACGTGACCTATTACAGTGGCGGTTACCCCGCCGGCGGTTACATCTCCCATGGATACGGCCGCGGCTATTACTCCGGCCCCGGCGTGGGTTACGGCACCCGTACTCTGAGCCCGACCAACAGCTACACCGGATACGCCACGATCCGCGTGTTCAACCAGACCGCACCGGCCAGCCCCGGCACCGCCTACGACGCGGCCGCCGTGCTGCGCGTGCTGGGCCCCAAGATCGTCAGGCCCGCGCCCGAGGCCGGCTAGAACCGGCGCCGGGCCCGGACCGGCACCTCCTTCGCCCTGTCCAGTTATCTGGCTGGAGTGTGCGAATACGCACAGTGCACCCTCGGAGTTTCTGGGACTCTCGCACGATGTTCGCGCATTTGCCGCCTCGAAAGGGCGCGCGCGGCGGTGTCCGTCCGGGGACGAAGCCGAGAGGCCGCCCCCGGACGTCACGGTGGTCAAACGGTCACAGAGGGAGGATGAACGCGGCCATGGCGAAGATTCGAGATTTGAAGCTGGAACTGATCGACCAAAGTCGAAGGAACGGCGGCGCCGACATTCGGGTGACATACCAAGCCGAATTGACCCCGCTCGAGCGCCACTTCACGGGCCTGCGGTTCAAGGAGAAGATCCAGCTCTGCGGCGCCTATTCGCTCGATCCCGAGGATTTCCTCTACGAGCTCGCGTCGCAGACCTTCGCGGGCAAAGACAGCGGGATCGTCCACCGGGAGCGGATCGCCACCGTCTGCGATGACATCCTGGACGAGAACGGCCGGCTGCAGCCGTCGGACCAGGTCTATGCAAAGGTCTGGGTCACCCCGGTCCTGCCGGAGGCGGATTTCCAGACCAGCAGGCCGTTGGTCCATACGTTCTGAGCGTGCGGCCGCCCCAGGGCCGCCCGAGGCGGCACACCGCTCAACTCTGCGCCGCGCCCCGCTCCGGATAGAGCGAGAGCAGCCCTTCGCGCGATGCGGCGCAGATGCCCCGCTCGGTGATCAGGCCGCCGACCAGGCGCGCCGGCGTCACGTCGAAGGCGTAATTCGCCACCGGGCTGGCCTCGGGCGTGATGCGCACCGTGGCGATGGCACCCTCCGGCGTCCGCCCACTCACCTCGGACAGCTCGCGCCCGTCGCGCTGCTCGATCGGGATCTCGCCGATCCCGTCGCTCACCGTCCAGTCGATCGTCGGGCCGGGCAGCGCCACATAGAAGGGCACGCCGTTGTCGCGCGCCGCCAAGGCCTTCAGATAGGTGCCGATCTTGTTGCAGACGTCGCCGGTCGCGGTCGTGCGGTCGGTCCCGGTGATGCAGAGATCGACCAAGCCGTGCTGCATCAGGTGGCCGCCGACGTTGTCGGCGATAACGGTGTGCGGTACGCCGTGCTGGCCCAGCTCCCAGGCGGTGAGCCCCGCCCCCTGGTTGCGCGGTCGCGTCTCGTCGACCCAGACGTGGACCGGCAGGCCGGCGTCGTGGGCCATGTAGACCGGCGCGAGCGCCGTCCCCCAGTCGACCGTGGCCAGCCAGCCGGCGTTGCAGTGGGTCAGCAGGTTGACCGCTCCCTCCCGGCCCTTGGCCGCCCAGGCGTCGCGGATCAGCCTGAGGCCCTGCTCGCCGATGGCACGGCAGATCGCCACGTCCTCTTCGCAGATTCCGGCGGCGCGCGCATAAGCGGCATCGGCCCGCTCGCCGGCCGGCAGGGCGGCCACGCACGCGCGCATTTCCTCCACCGCCCAGCGCAGGTTGACCGCGGTCGGGCGGGTGGCAAGCAGCGTTTCGGCGGCACGGCCGAGGTTATCGTCCGAGGGGTCGGCGCGCAGGGCCAGCGCCAGGCCGTAGGCGGCAGTCGCCCCGATCAGCGGCGCGCCGCGCACCAACATGGCGCGAATCGCGTGGGCCGCCTCATCCAGGGTCTCCAGGCGGCAGGTGACGAAGTCGTGTGGCAGGCGGGTCTGGTCGATGATCTCGACCGCCCAGCCGTCGTCGGCCAGGCGGATCGTGCGGGTCGGCTGGCCCTGGACCTTCATGCCGTCAGCCGCCGAGCACGCGCCCGGCCACGGCGTCGAGTCGGGCGGCGGCGGCCGGGTCGCGGGCCTCCGGCGCGGTGATGACGGCGTTGTCGAGCGCGTGGTGACAACCTTGCTCGCAGGCAGCCGCGCGGCCGGCCAGGCGCGGCACCACCTGCTTGACCAGAGCGCGCGCCTTGTCGGCGTTTTCCATCAGCACCTTGATCAAGCCCTCGACGCTGACGTTGTCGTGGTCGTCGTGCCAACAGTCGTAGTCGGTGACCATGGCTACGGTGGCGTAGCAGATCTCGGCCTCGCGCGCCAACTTGGCTTCGGGCATGTTCGTCATGCCGATGACGTCGCAGCCCCAGGAACGGTAGAGCTCGGATTCGGCCCTGGACGAGAACTGCGGTCCCTCCATGACCAGATAGGTGCCGCCGGCGGTATGGGGAATGCCCAGCTCTTCGGCCGCTGCCTCGAGATGGCCGCCCAGACGCCCGCAGACCGGCTCGGCCATGGAGACGTGGGCGACCAGGCCGGTGCCGAAGAAGCTCTTGGCCCGGGCGAAGGTGCGGTCGATGAACTGGTCGACCAGCACGAAGGTGCCGGGCGCCAGCTCTTCCTTCAGTGACCCGACCGCGCTGACCGAGACGATGTCGGTGACGCCGGCGCGCTTGAGCGCGTCGATGTTGGCCCGGGAATCGAGCTCCGTGGGCGGAATCCGGTGACCGCGGCCGTGGCGCGGCAGGAACACGACCTGCTGGCCGTCCAGCTCGCCGAACAGCAGCTCGTCGGAGGGCGTGCCGAAGGGCGTCTCGACCCGGCGCCACCCTTTTGTTCAGCTTGGCGAAAAAATAGGCCGCGAGCGTAAAAAGACTGGCAAACGCGAGACTATGGGTGAAATAATGGTGATAGTTTTCGCCGGTTAGGAAGTTGAGCCCGAAATCGAGGTCGGCGAAACACGCGGCCACAACGGCTGTTGCGAAGAGCCAAAAGTCCTCCAGACGGCGGCCGCGAGATGCAGAGAGATAAACGGCGGTGCCGGCGAGAGCGTGAGCGACTGGCGTGGGCATTGGGTATCGACGAGAAAGGGTAGCACCAACAACAATATCATCCATTAGCCTGGCTTGGAGGCTCTACATATGGTAGTGTCCAGCCGACCGGGGAGGTTTAACCCCCTCAATTTCGTCTAGATCAAGTGAGGGTACGGCTTAGTTAGTTAGTTTAAGTCGGTGACCGGTGGCGGGAGTCGTTTGCGGCCCCCAAGTCGAATCTATGACGAAATGAGGCCTACGAGAGTGGGCCTTCCGGAAAGGAGAACCATGGCGGAAGACAAAGACGGACGATCCAAGGCAATCGATATGGCGCTTGGCCA
The DNA here is from genome assembly GCA_947259625.1 of uncultured Kiloniellales bacterium. Classification (GTDB taxonomy): domain Bacteria; phylum Pseudomonadota; class Alphaproteobacteria; order Kiloniellales; family JAKSDN01; genus CAMYKD01. The sequence continues at coordinate 6,871 of CAMYMY010000084.1, forward strand.
AATCGAAAAGCAGTTCGGTAAGGGCTCGATCATGAAGCTGGGTGCTCGCGAAGTCTCGAACATCCCAGCGATTCCCACGGGCTCGATCTCGATCGATGCCGCGCTCGGCGTTGGCGGGATGCCGCGGGGACGTGTGATCGAGATTTTTGGGCCGGAATCGTCAGGCAAAACCACACTGGCGTTGCACATCATTGCTGGCGCACAAAACGCGGGGGGCATGGCTGCGTTCGTGGATGCAGAGCACGCGCTCGATGCGATTTACGCCAAAGCGCTTGGGGTCGACACCGACGAATTGCTTGTCTCTCAGCCTGACAGCGGGGAACAAGCGCTCGAGATTACCGAAGTGCTGATCCGCAGCGCTGCCGTGGATGTCGTGGTCGTCGACTCCGTGGCCGCTCTCGTCCCCCGGGCCGAGCTCGATGGCGAAATGGGCGACGCGCAGATGGGCCTGCAAGCACGACTGATGTCGCAAGCGATGCGCAAGCTCACCGCGATCACGTCGAAATCCAACACCTGCCTCGTTTTCATCAACCAAATTCGCGAAAAGATCGGCGTCATGTTCGGCAATCCCGAGACGACGACGGGCGGCCGCGCGCTCAAATTCTACTCGTCGATTCGAGTCGATATCCGGCGCATCGCGGCCATCAAAGATGGCGATCAGGTTGTGGGCAACCGCACTCGCGTCAAGATCGTCAAGAACAAAGTGGCCCCGCCGTTCCGCCAGGCCGAGTTCGACATCCTGTATGGACACGGCATCTCGAAAGAGGGTGACCTGCTCGACCTCGCGGTCGCCGAGAACATCATCGAGAAGAGTGGAGCTTGGTACTCCTATGGCAACGAGCGCATCGGCCAGGGCCGAGAGAACGCGCGCCGTTTCCTGAAAGAGAACAGTGCCGCGGCAGCGACCATCGATGCCAAGGTGCGAAAGACGCTCGGCCTAACCCCAGACGGCGACTCCCAACCCGCCGTCGAAGAGACTGACGAGGCTAAAAAGCCTGGGAAGTCCGGGAAGAATGGGGAGGCCGATGCCCCGAAGGCGACGAAAGCGAGTCGAAGTGCTCCCCGCGCGGTCAACGTCGCGGGTGATGCCGGCGCTTAACACCCCCCTCGGGAAGGTAGGGCCGGAGCTGCCGTTTGAAGCGGCGCTCCGGCCCTATTTCGTTGCACATCCTTGACCTTCCTCCGTCGGGCCATCTTCGCGCTGCCGACACCTAAAAGAGGTCGATTGACACCTAAAAGAGGTGGTACGATTCTTCTATGGTGTTGGAAACGCTTTTCGGTGGAAGTACCGCGGCGAAGGTTCTGATGTACCTTCACAACTATGAGGAGGGCTATGCTGGTGGTATCGCAAAGACCTTCGACATCCCTCTCTCCATGGTCCAGAGGCAGCTCAAGAAGTTCGAGACCGGAGGTTTATTCACCAGTCGCCCGGTTGGCAATGCCCGAATGTTTACGTGGAACTCACGCAACCCAACAGTGAGCCCTCTCCGAGCGTTGTTGAAGGACTCTTTCAAGTATCTCCCGAAGGATGAGATCAATCGGTACTATCGCGAGCGGCGTCGGCCGCGCCGAACGAGCAAGCCCCTGTGAGTCGAATCCACGGCGGGCTCTCCGTGGCCGAGCTCGGTGCAATAGTCTCGGAGGCTCTGAGCTCGGCCGGGATACAAGCCGTGCTCTGCGGTGGCAGGCCTATTTCGTTGCGCGCGTTGAGGCGAGCCCCGTGGCGTTGACGCCGGAGGACCAGCTCTTGCCGATCGAACTCGTCCGCATTCTTGGTCAGGTTCGTCTCCGGAGAGCGACGCTAGGGTTCGTGTAAGCAGCGATTTCCCGCGCAAGATCCTGGAACGCCGCTTGCAAAGTCTGCCGGCGGAGGAGGGATTCTCATGATTGCTAGATCATTCACTCTGATTTCTTGTTCACTGGCTCTAGTGACGAGCCTTGCTATGGGTGCCGAGTCCAAGAAAGACGATGGCCGAGCTCGAGTTTTCGTTCTCGAGAGCGACTCGTGGACCATGGGTGGCGAATTCGATATCTTTGGCGACGGCGCGGGCGACGTGAGCGGCGGCGCGAGGCCTCAGACGGCGGAGATTGTCAAGACGCTTCGCGATCGATGCCCGACGTTGGTGGTCACCCGCAAGGAAGAGCGGGCCGACTATGTCCTCGACCTCCAGCACGAGGGCGGGAAAGTGTTCTTGAGAAAGAACAATAAATTCGCGGTGTACAACGCCGACGGCGACGCGATCGAAAGCGGCTCGACACGAAGCCTCGGAAACGCCGTCAAAGAAGCCTGCGTCGCCATGGCCGACGACTGGCACGAGGTTCAGATCGCGGAGCGTTGAGAATCGTGGAGTTTTTCGAGCTGACCCGCTGCCCGTGACGATACGCTCGCAGTGCGTCGGCCCTCGAGAAGCTCCGCCACGATGAACGGCGGTTCAACGCCTCGTCCCGACCCTGGATGTGAGTCGCCTGCCAAGAAGATGGTCGTTCACGGCGCACGTAACACGCGGGAATCCGATGGGAAGTACCCTCCACGGCGACTTCATAGCCATCTGACCTACTGAGCTTCCGCGCTATTTCGTTGCAAACCTTGACTTTTTGCCCACCGTCGCTAGAATGGGGGGCCATTTTGCCGGGGTAGCTCAGTCGGTAGAGCGAAGGACTGAAAATCCTTGCGTCGGCGGTTCGATTCCGCCCCCCGGCACCACCTGTTGGCGCAGGACCGAGAATCCTTGTGCCCTCAAACGGATTCGTCTTATCGGATGCGGCTCTTCCATCCTCGCAGCCTCCCTTGGGGTGATTGCATTCACCCCGGTCTCCGAAGGCAAAATTCCCCAGCTTGGTCATGCGGATCTCGTCAAGCAACACCGACACCCGCCCTCACACGTCTAGCCAGGGGCTTGGGATGCCAAGGGGCTTCCGCCCCGCAAACCAGGGGTTCGCCTAGTTCCTCTTTGGGCTGCAGTGGGTTTACAAATCATGAGGGCTATTTTTGAAGCGGGTCTTTGTGTCGATTAAGGTCTTTCAGATCGAAGACTCCTCGAACACAACTCTTCTAGGGGGTGAGAAATGAGTGGATCCAATCCACATGAATCGCCGTCATCCGCTTCTGCTTCCACGACACCGAGTGAGAGGAGGCATCAGACTTGGTTTTGGGTTGGCGTTTGCCTGCTTGCGGTCAGTCTTGGTTTTTGGGCACTGGCGCTTTTGGAGCTGGGCACGGCTGGGGGAGACTGGGGAACTGTGTTATTAGGTGGGGTAGTGATAACAGTCGTGCCTATGAGTTTGGGCGCCTATTTGGTTTGGAGGGAGAGGACGCCTTCATCCGTTCCCATCTCAACGACATCGAGTGAGGAACTCAAGAAGACACCTGTCCTTCTTGTCATACTCCTATTTGTCTTAACGCTAGGTTTCTATGGTGTCTATTGGTTTACGAGCCGGAGGAAGGTTCTAAACCGGCTGGCAGGACGGAATGAAATCAACCTAGGACTTTGTATCGCTGCTTTCTTTTCGGCCCTCGCACTCAACATCGCTCCGGCTATGCTCGGCGATTTCCATTTTGTAATCCGTTTGGCGGCGAGCATCGTTCTTCTCGTGCTGACCTTCAGGGTTAAAGATATCCTCGACGCCAACTATGACAGCGATTTCTCTGGTCTTCTCACCATCTTCTTCCACATCTTCTACTTGCAGTACAAAATCAATCGCTCGGAGCGGCTAGACGAGGAACACCAAGAACTTCCTGCCAGCGTTCTCGGCTTACGCTGAAGTTGTTCCGTCGTAAGTCGTCTGAAAGTCAGTGTGGTTGGCGAGTGAGTCTTTCGACCGGAGTCTCGTAAAGGCGGGCAGCATGACAACGACAGACGCCCTGAAGGCACAACGGTGCCAGAGCCCT
>CAMYMY010000085.1 GCA_947259625.1 uncultured Kiloniellales bacterium
ACTGCACGTTGGAGCCGCCGGTATCCACGCCGATCTCGCGCAGGCAGGCGATCGAGGCGTCGCGCAGGATCTGGTATTCCTTGTCGGTCAGCGTGAGCGCCGGGGCGACGGTGATCGAGTCGCCGGTGTGGATGCCCATGGGGTCGAGGTTCACGATCGAGCAGACGATGATGCAGTTGTCCGCCCGGTCGCGCACCACCTCCATCTCGAACTCCTTCCAACCGAGCACCGACTGCTCGATCAACACCTCGCCGACCGGCGAGGCGCGCAGGCCGCCGAACACGATCTCCTCGTATTCGTCGCGGTTGTAGGCAATGCCGCCGCCCGTGCCGCCGAGCGTGAAGGAGGGCCGGATGATGGCCGGCAAGCCGATCTCGTCGAGCGCCTCGACGGCCGCCTCGAAGGACCTCACCAGGCGGGAACGCGGACTTCTCAGCCCGATCCTGTCCATGGCCTCGCGAAACAACTGGCGGTCTTCGGCCTTGTCGATCACCTCGGCCCGGGCGCCGATCATCTCGACCCCGAAGGCCTCGAGGACCCCGTCGCGCGCGAGGGCGAGCCCCGTGTTGAGCGCGGTCTGTCCGCCCATGGTCGGCAGCAGCGCGTCGGGCCGTTCGCGCTCGATGATCCGCGCGACCACCTCGGCGGTCACCGGCTCGATATAGGTAGCGTCGGCGAGGCCCGGGTCGGTCATGATCGTGGCCGGGTTGGAGTTCACCAGTACGACCCGGTAGCCCTCTTCCTTCAACGCCTTGCAGGCCTGGACGCCCGAATAGTCGAACTCGCAGGCCTGACCGATCACGATCGGCCCGGCGCCGATGATCAGGATCGAGTCGATGTCGCTGCGTTTGGGCATGGGCGCTCGAGATCGGCGCGCGCCGGGGCGGCGGCCGCGCCTCTTTGGATCATGTTTGGACCAAGGCCGCTATTTGCCACGCCCGCGCCGCCGAGGAAAGCCAAAAGGCGGTCTCCGGCCCGGGCATTCAGCTTCACGCCGGCAGGGGCGCGAGGTGGGTTTGCGTGGACTTCGGATCGGAGTTGCTCTACACGAGCGACTCTGCACCCAAATCGTGCTACAAACAGCTCTATGACGAAGCTCCTGAAACACGCATTCGAACGTGCTTCCAGCCTTCCGGAGGAGGAACAGGACGCGCTGGCCGCGATCCTCCTGGAGGAAATGGCCGATGAGCAGCGCTGGGCTAAGTCGTTCGAATCCTCCAAGGCGGCGCTCGACGAATTGGCCGAAGAGGCCCTCGGGGACTTCAAGCACGGTCGGACCACACCGATGGAATTCGACGACAAGTGATGCGTTCGCGCGCGACGAAGGGCTTTTGGAGCTGTTTTGCCTCGCTTCCGCCGAACATTCAGCAACGTGCGCGAAGAAACTTTCGGTTGTGGCAGGAAAACCAGCGTCATCCGGCGGTGCGCTTCAAGCAGATCGGACCAAACCAACCGATCTATTCGGCGCGAATCGGCCTTGGCTGGCGTGCATTGGGGATTTTGGAGGCGACACGGTGATCTGGTTCTGGATCGGCTCACACAGCGACTACGACAGTCTGATCGAGCGCGGTTAGCGCCTTCGCGGCGGCTGCGCCGCATTGGATGATGTTCGAACCAAGGCCGCTATTGGCCACGCCCGCACCACCGAGGAAAGACAAGAGACGGTCTCCGGTCCGGAAATTCGGCTTCACGCCGGACCGAGGACTGCCCCTTCCCCTGGCCTGGCTGAGCGGGCATATAAGAAGGCATGACTTCGACGACCGCTGCGCCTCTGCCCGCGCCGCCGCCCGGCCAGCCGGCCGGGGGCGGCTTCGCGCTGGCCTCCGATTTCGCGCCGGCCGGCGACCAGCCCCGGGCGATCGCCGAGCTGATCGAGGGGCTCGGCAAGGCCGAGCGCGACCAGGTTCTGCTCGGCGTCACGGGTTCGGGCAAGACCTTCACCATGGCCCAGGTGATCCAGGCGCAGGGCCGCCCGACCTTGATTCTCGCGCCCAACAAGACCCTGGCCGCCCAGCTCTACGGCGAGATGAAGGGCTTCTTTCCCGAGAGCGCGGTCGAGTACTTCGTCTCCTACTACGACTACTACCAGCCCGAGGCCTATGTGCCGCGCAGCGACACCTACATCGAGAAGGAGAGCTCGATCAACGAACAGATCGACCGCATGCGCCACGCGGCGACGCGCGCGCTGTTCGAGCGCCGCGACGTGGTGATCGTCGCCTCGGTCTCCTGCATCTACGGCATCGGCGCGCCGGAGACCTACGCCAAGATGACGGTCACCGTGAAGGCCGGTCAGAGCCTGGACCGCTCGGTCCTGCTCAAGTCGCTAGTCGAGCTGCAGTACCGACGCAACGACGTGGCCTTCGCGCGCGGCGCCTTTCGGGTGCGCGGCGACACCCTGGAGATCTTTCCGGCGCACTACGAGGACCGGGCCTGGCGGGTCTCGCTGTTCGGAGACGAGGTCGAGGCGATCTTCGAGTTCGACCCGCTGACCGGCGAGAAGACGGCGAGCCTGGACGAGATCAAGGTCTTTCCCAACAGCCACTACGTGACGCCGCGCCCGACCCTGCAGCAGGCGGCCAAGCAGATCAAGGCGGACCTCAAGCTCCGCCTGGCGGAGTTCCGCGCCACCGGCAAGCTGCTCGAGGCCGAGCGCCTGGAGCAGCGCACCACCTTCGACCTGGAGATGATCGAGGCGACCGGGTCCTGCGCCGGGATCGAGAACTATTCGCGCTATCTGACCGGCCGCAAGGCCGGCGAGCCACCGCCGACCCTGTTCGAGTACCTGCCCGAGGACGCGCTGCTCTTCGTCGACGAGAGCCACGTCACGGTGCCGCAGCTCAACGGCATGTTCCGCGGCGACTATGCGCGCAAGTCGACCTTGGCCGAGTACGGCTTCCGCCTGCCCTCCGCCATCGACAACCGGCCGCTCAAGTTCGAGGAGTGGGAGGCCATGCGCCCGCCCACGGTCTACGTCTCGGCGACGCCCGGCCCCTGGGAGATGACCCAAACCGGCGGTGTCTTCGCCGAGCAGGTGATTCGGCCGACCGGCCTGATCGACCCGGTCTGCGTAGTGCGCCCGACCGAAAGCCAGGTCGACGACCTGATCGCCGAGTGCCGGGCGACCGTGGACCAGGGCGCCCGCGTGCTGGTCACGACCCTGACCAAGCGCATGGCCGAGGACCTGACCGAATACCTGCACGAGGCCGGCCTCAAGGTGCGCTACATCCACTCCGACGTGGATACGCTCGAGCGCATCGAGATCATCCGCGACCTGCGTCTCGGCGTGTTCGACGTGCTGGTCGGCATCAACCTGCTGCGCGAGGGCCTGGACATCCCCGAGTGTGCCCGGGTCTGCATCCTGGACGCCGACAAGGCCGGCTACCTGCGTTCGACCACGGCGCTCATCCAGACCATCGGCCGGGCGGCGCGCAACATCGACGGCCGGGTCATCCTCTACGCCGACCGGATGACGGACTCCCTGAAGGCGGCGCTGGAGGAGACCGACCGGCGGCGCGAGAAGCAGCAGGCCTACAACGCGGCCAACGGCATCACGCCGGAATCCGTGCGCAAGGGCATCACGGACATCCTGGAGAGCGTCTACGAGCGCGACCACGTGACGGTGTCGACCGGCGACGAGGAGACCCGCCACCTGGTCGGCCACAACCTCAAGGCCTATATCGCCGACCTCGAGGGCCGCATGCGCGAGGCCGCCGCCGACCTCGAGTTCGAGGAGGCCGCACGGCTGCGCGACGAGATCCGGCGCCTCGAGGCCCAGGACCTGGAGCTGCCGGCCCCCGGTGGCGGCGGCTCCGGCGGCTTCGCCGAGCGCATCCGGCGCGCCGGGGCGCAGAACCGGAGCCGAAAGGGCAGACACAAGGGCGGACGCCGCTAAGCTCGTTGACTGCCCGGTCCCAATTAAGCATTTGAAATGACGGGCGAACCCCTCCCATGGCGGCTGGGCGTTAAAGAAATGTTAGGCCCTGCCATGGCAAGTTCCGGCCATTCACCCGGCGCCCAGGGAGGGTTCGACTATGATTACGACGAGCGAGTATAGAGGGATCCGGCTCGGCGGCTGGGTCGCCTTCGCCCTGGCGCTCGCACTCGCCGGCTGCGCGACGCGGGCCGAAGGCGATGCGGTCTACATGAAGCAGCATCGCGCGTCGATCGCGTTGACCCAGGTCGTGCTCGTGGCGGAGCTCGAAAACCCCGCGATCGTGGATATGCTCTACGACAGCGAAACCGCTCTGAACGTGGCGTGCAAGCCGCTGCAGGAAGCCGCCTATCGCAAGCTGACCAAGGAACCGGTCGACCCGGTGCTCAAGCTGCAGGCCTACGGGGCGCTCGACTCCTGCGACGCCAAGGCGCGGGAGATCGAGGATCTGCTCTGGCGGATCGACCCGCAAACCGCCGGCCACTACCTCGACAGCCCCCTGGTCTCGGTCCGGGCCCCGCAGTAGGCCGGCCCGCCGATCCTCTTTTGCGGCTTTGTCTCCCCGTCCCGATCCGGGCTAGTATCGTCACGCCGTAGCGTGTTCGAGGAAGCCTTAGGGGAGCGGAGCAGCACATCATGACCGACAAGATCAGCAAGACCGATGCCGAATGGCGCCGGCAGCTCACCCCGGAGCAATACCACGTGACGCGCCAAGCGGGCACGGAGCGGGCCTTCACCGGCGCGTACAACAACAGCAAGACCTCGGGAACCTACGCCTGCGTGTGCTGCGGCACGCCGCTGTTCAGCTCGGCGGCCAAGTACGATTCGCGCAGCGGCTGGCCGTCGTTCTGGCAGCCGGTCGCCCCCGAGGCAGTCCTAACCGAGACCGACCACAGCCTGTCGATGGAGCGCACCGAGGTGCTCTGCGCGCGCTGCGACGCGCATCTGGGACACGTCTTCGACGACGGACCCGAGCCCACCGGCAAGCGGTACTGCATGAACTCCGCCGCGCTCAAGCTCCGGCCCGAGAAGAGCGGCACGTGAGGTCCGGGCCCGATCCGGCCCGGCCCGGTCGGCGTGCTTCCGGCGGGACTCTGCCGCAAAATCGGCCGGACCCATTGAAGTAGCAGCGCTGAGGCCGCATCTAGTGCCGAGTGGTGGGCGCCCTCGCGCGGTCGCGAACCGGCACGGAATCCGGGGCGTCCGAGGTCGGGCAGGGGGAAGTCTACGGCAGCGGGACAAGCCGGCGTGAAGCGAGACCGAAACCAGGAACTAGCGCCGGGCTGTCGTACGCCCTTGGACGCCGTACGCCCGACGCCGCAAGGGGCATCGGCGGCGCCCCGGTCCGAGGCGGGCGTTTCGACGGAAAGACATCCGGCGTGACCTTCCTGGCCCTTTGCATGGTGGTCGGCGGCCTGTTGCTGCTGCTGTTCGGCGGAGAGATCCTTTTGCGCGGCGCCGTCTCCCTGGCGCGCTGCCTGGGCCTGTCGTCCCTGCTGATCGGCATGACCGTGGTGGCGGCCGCCACCTCGATGCCGGAGCTGGTGGTCGCGGTGGCCAGCGGCCTGCGCGGGGCGCCGGACATCGGCGTCGGCAACGTGATCGGCTCCAACATCGCCAATATCCTGCTGATCCTGGGGGTCGCGGCGCTGCTCTATCCGATGGAGACCCGGCCGCACAACGTACTGCGCGACGGCCTGGCGATGATCGCCAGCACCGCGCTTTTCATCGTTTTCGCGGTGAGCGGCGCCGTGGGCCGGGTCGACGCCACCCTGATGTTGGCCCTGCTCATCGCCTACCTCGCCTACAGCTACCGGCGCGACCGCAAGCTGAACAACAAGGCCGAAGCCGCGCCGGCGCCCGAGGGCATTCGGCTCTGCGCCTCGATGCCGGTGTCGCTGCTCTTCGTCGTCGGCGGTGTCGGCGTGCTCGTCGTCGGCTCGAAGCTGCTGGTCGACGGCGCAGTCGATCTGGCGCGCGCCGCGGGCGTGTCGGAGGCGGTCATCGGCCTGACCCTGGTCGCCGTCGGCACCTCGCTGCCCGAATTGGCCACCGCGGTGGTCGCCAGCTTCCGGCGCCACCCCGAGGTCGCGCTGGGCAACGTCCTGGGCTCCAATCTCTTCAACATTATGGCGATCATTCCCGCCCTGGCGCTGACCACGCCGTTCACGGTCACCCCCGAACTGCTCGATTTCGACGTCTGGTTCATGGCTGGGGTCACGGTGGTCGCCTTCGCCGCCATGGTGACCGGCTGGCGCATCGGCCGCGGCGAGGCCGGGGCTTTCCTCGTCGCCTACGTCCTCTACATTGGCCTGTTGTTCAAGAACGGTCATATTCCCGGAGTCTGACCGGACGAGGGCCCGGCCCGCCTCTCGTGAAATTCAATGACCTTTCTGATTACGCCGCCAGAACAGCCGCTATGGCCCGGAGCACCGCGGGGATGTCCGGGCCGGCCACGTCCAGGTGGGTGACGGCGCGCATCTGCCGCGGGCCGACGGCGCCGATCCTCACGCCGTGGCCTTCCAGCAGCCTCGCAGAGAGCTCGGGCGCCGTCATGCGCGCCGGCTCGACCTCGAAGTAGACCATGTTGGTCTCGATCTCCGCCGGGTCGACCCGAAGGCCGGAAATCTCCGCCAGCCCCTCGCCGAGCTGCCGGGCATGGGCATGGTCCTCGGCCAGCCGTTCGACGTTGTTGTCCAGCGCATAGACGCCGGCCGCGGCGATGATCCCCGCTTGGCGCATGGCGCCGCCGAACTGGTGCTTGCAGCGGAAGGCCTCCTCAATGAAGTCAGAACCGCTGGCCAGCACGGCCCCGACCGGACAGCCGAGCCCCTTGGAGAGGTCGATCCAGACGCTGTCGCAGGACGCCGCGTGATCGCGCGCCGGAACACCGCTCGCCACAACGGCGTTCAGCAGGCGGGCGCCGTCCATATGGACCGGCAGGCCGTGGCGCCGGGCCGCTTCGGCCACCTCCTCGATCCGCGCTACCGGCCAAATCCGGCCGCCGCCCAGATTGCTGGTCTGCTCGATCGAGACCAGGGCGGAGCGCGGCGCGTGCCGGCTGTCACGCGGCCGCACCGCGGCCTGCACCATCTCGGCGTCGAACACGCCGCGCAGGCCCTCCAGCGGCCGCGTCATGAGCCCCGACAACGCGGCCGGCGCGCCGGTCTCGTAGTGCAGCGCGTGCGCCGTCCGATCGAGAATGATCTCCTCGCCGGGGCGGCCCCAGACCCGATAGGCGATCTCGTTGCACATGGTTCCGGACGGCAGGAAAAGCGCGCGCTCCTTGCCCAGCAGCTCGGCAACCATCTCCTGCAGGCGGTTGACCGTCGGATCCTCACCGCGCTGCTCGTCGCCGACCTCGGCCGCGGCGATCGCCCGGCGCATGTCGGGCGACGGCCGGGTCTGGGTGTCGCTGTAAAGATCGATGCGTGGGATCGGCATGTCGTCTCCTCGGCGGCGCCGCGGCGAAGGGACCGGATCTTTCCACAAAAGCCGGCCCCGGTCGATCCCGCCGCCCGCGCGGGGTCCGTTCTGCCCCTTGTGCCGGAGGCCGGGCTTCTGCATCCTGCGGGCCATGACCGGAACCGGACCGAAAGGCGCCCACCCGGAGGCCTATCCGCGGGCCGCGCTGGTGACCGGCGCGGGCCGGCGGATCGGCCGGGCGATCGCGGGCGCCCTGGCGCGCGACGGCTGGGCCGTCGCCCTGCACTTCAACCGCTCGGTCGAGGATACCCAGGCGCTCGCCCGCGAGATCGAGGCGGCAGGCGGGCGCGCCGTGACGTTCCAGGCCGACCTGGCGCGGGAGAGCGACAGCGCCCGGCTGGTGCCGCGCGCGGTCGAGGCGCTGGGACCGCTGGGCTGCCTGGTCAACAACGCCGCTGTGTTCAGCCACGACCATGTCGGGACCGCGAGCCGCGAGACCTGGGACTGGCACATCGAGGCCAACCTGCGCGCGCCCCTGGTGCTGACCCAGGCCTTCGCGCGGGCCCTGCCGGAACCGCAGGGCGGCGCCGTGGTCAACCTGCTGGACCAGCGGGTCTGGAACCTGACCCCCCATTTCCTCAGCTACACCGTGTCGAAGTCCGCGCTCTGGACGTTGACCCGCACCCTGGCGCTGGCCCTGGCACCGCGCATCCGGGTCAACGCGATCGGCCCCGGGCCGACCCTGCCGAGCGAACGCCAGAGCCGGGCGCAGTTCGAGGCGCAGTGCGCCGCCCTCCCGCTCGGCCGCGGGCCGACGCCCGAGGAGGTCGCCGACGGCGTGCGCTTCCTGCTCGCCGCCAGATCCATGACCGGACAGATGATCGCCCTGGACGGCGGCCAGCACCTCGGCTGGGCCCAAGGCGGCCAGAGTTCGGCACCCCAGGAGTGACCGTCATGCACATCCGACGGGACCACCGCGGCGCGGGCGCGCCATGACCAGGAAAGCGCCCCGGAAATCGCAGGGCGCCCCGCCGGGCGGGTTCGGCAGCCCCGCGCCGGCCGCGCAAAGCATCGTCCTGCGCGACCTGACGGTGCAGTCCAGTATCGGCGTGTCCGCGGACGAACGCGCCCGGCCGCAGCGGATCCGGGTCACGCTGGAGATCGAGGTCGAGCCCAGGGCCCCGGGCGAGGACAAAATCGCCGAGGTGGTCAACTACGGCCAGCTGGTCGGCGAGGTGCGCGAGGTCTGCACCGGCACCACCGCCCGGCTGCTCGAGACCCTGGCCGGAGAGATCGCCCGGGCCTGTTTCTTCGATGCGCGCGTCCGCGCGGTAAAGGTCCGGATCGAAAAGCTCGACCGCTATCCCGACGTCAGCGGCGTCGGCGTCGCGGTGGAGTATCTCAGAGAGCCGTAGCGTGCGGCCCCTCGGCTTCATGCCGACCGGCACGAACGGGACCTAAAACCTTGCCATTGCGGCGTTTCTGGGCACCGACGCGAGAAAGTTGTACACAGCGATACGCCGGGCCGAATTCGGTCACGGGAGTCAAGCCGGAAATATCGTCAACGCAAGCGGTTTGGCTATTGACTATAAATTTCATTTGTTATTTCAAACGGTTATAATAAGTGCCCAAAAAATAGGCAAGATTAAGAAAACCTTGATTCTGCTAGGGAGACGGACCCTCGACCGTGGGATATACACAATGTTACCCACAGAAACCGTGGACAGATTATGTCCGTTTCTTGACACGGCCCAGCGGCGAAGATTGACCTGCGGCGCCCAGATGGCGAGATTGCCCCCATGGTGAGGACACGAGGACGCCGCCGGACGGAAGATCCCTCGGCGGGCGGCAAGCGTTCGGCCATGGCGCCGGGGGCGGAACCGCCGCCGGGCTCTAGCAAGGCCGCTCCGGCCTCGCTGGCGCGCGGCTTGGCCGCGATCGGCGATGCGCTGAAGACGCTGCCCACCGCGCCGGGCGTCTACCGCATGCTCAACCGGCGCGGCGACGCACTCTATGTCGGCAAGGCGCAGAACCTGCGCAAGCGGGTCGCCACCTACGTACAACTCGGCAAGTTGCCCCGGCGCCTGCAGCGCATGGTCGCCGAGACCGCCCGCCTCGAGGTGGTCACGACCCACACGGAGACCGAGGCCCTGCTGCTCGAGAGCAACCTGATCAAGCGGCTGATGCCACGCTACAACGTGCTGCTGCGCGACGACAAGTCGTTTCCCTACATCCTGATCGCCAGCGGCCACGATCACCCGCAGATCACCAAGCACCGTGGCCAGCACAGCCGCGCCGGCGACTATTTCGGCCCGTTCGCCTCGGCCGGCGCCGTCAACCGGACCATCACCGCGCTGGAGAAGGCCTTCCTGCTGCGCTCCTGTTCGGACGCGGTCTTCGCCAGCCGCACCCGGCCCTGCCTGATGTACCAGATCAAGCGCTGCTCGGCGCCCTGCGTCGGACGCATAGCGCCCGCCGACTACGGCGCGCTGGTCGACCAGGCCAGGGACTTCCTGAGCGGCCACTCCAAGGCGGTCCAGCAGAGGCTCGGCGGCGCCATGCAGGAGTCCTCGGACCGGCTCGACTTCGAGACCGCGGCGGTCTACCGCGACCGCATCCGCGCGCTGGCGCACATCCAGTCGCACCAGGACATCAATGTCGAGGGCATCGACGACGCGGACGCGATCGCTGCCCACCAGGACGCCGGCCAGACCTGCATCCAGGTGTTTTTCTATCGGGCCGGCCGCAACTACGGCAACCGCGCCTACTTTCCCTTGCACGACAGGAACCTGGACGCGGCCACCGTGCTGTCCGCCTTCATTGCCCAGTTCTATGACGACAAGCCGACGCCGCGTCTGGTTCTGCTCAGCCACGGCCTCGAGGAACAAGTCCTGCTGGCCGAGGCGCTGGGCCAGCGCGCCGGGTACAAGGTGACCCTGCTGCAGCCCAGACGCGGCGGCAAGCGCAAGCTGATCGATGGCGCGATCGCCAACGCCCGCGAGGCGCTCGCCCGGCGCCTCGCCGAGAGCAGCACCCAGCGCCGGCTGCTCGAGGACCTCGCCCTGCGCCTTGGCCTCGAGGCCACGCCGCGGCGCATCGAGGTCTACGACAACAGCCACATCCAGGGCGAAAACGCCTACGGTGCCATGATCGTCGCCGGGTCGGACGGCTTCGTGAAGGCCGCCTACCGGAAGTTTCGGATCAAGGGCGCCCGCAAGCCCGGAACCCGGCCGCCGGGGACCGGCGAGGGCTTCGCGCCGGGCGAGCGCCTCGCGGGCGTTGGCGAACGCGCCATCGATCAGCTTGCGCTTGCCGCCGCGTCAGGGCTGCAGCAGGGTCACCTTGTACCCGGCGCGCTGGCCCAGCGCCTCGGCCAGCAGGACTTGTTCCTC
>CAMYMY010000086.1 GCA_947259625.1 uncultured Kiloniellales bacterium
TTCCTGAAGAAGATCAGGGCCGCCTGAGAAAGGTTCGGGCCGCCAAGGCCGGCCCGCCCTTTTGGGTGCGGATCGAGAAGAGTTCCGAACCGCGACGCCCCGTCTGCCATCGGACATTATCATCGACACTTGGTATGATGCTTGGACTTGGCCACGGAGAATGGTCGGGCAGGTCATAGGGTGCGATTCTGCAAAACCGGATTGCCCAGGCAGCGTCATTGGTATATGGTATACCACAAGTTGCGAGAAAGCAGGACGACTCGGCGAGCGAATTTGGCGCCGGCCCCGCCGCGGTCGAAAGTCCGCGGTCCCTCCGGCGGGAGGAGACTGGCATGAAGATTCACGAATATCAGGCAAAGCAGCTCCTGAGGGAGTATGGCTTGCCGGTGCCGGATGGTGCCGTGGCCGAGACCGCGGACGCCGCCGAGGCGGCGGCGCGCAGCCTGGGCGGCGCGCGTTGGGTTGTTAAGGCCCAGGTGCACGCCGGCGGCCGGGGCAAGGCCGGTGGCGTCAGGTTGGTCGACAGCCAGGACGAAGTCAGAGAGGTTGCCGAGAGGTTGCTGGGGTCCCGCCTAGTCACCAGCCAGACCGGTCCCGAGGGCAAGGCGGTCAAGCACGTCTACGTCGAACAGGCCTGCGACGTCGCACGGGAATGCTACCTGGCCCTGCTGGTCGACCGTTCGGTGGGCCGGGTGGCGGTCATGGCCTCGAAGGCGGGAGGCACGGACATCGAAGACGCGGCGGCCCGCGCGCCGGACAAGATCTTGAGAGCGGCGATCGACCCGGCGAAGGGCTTGGAGGGTGCCCAGGCGGCGCGACTGGCCGCCGGTCTCGGCTTGGACGGTGCCCTGGAGGCGGCCGCCGTCGACCTGCTGACCGGCCTTTACGCGGCCTTCACAGACACGGACGCCAGCCTGATCGAGATCAACCCCCTGGCGGTGACCGGTGACGGCGCGCTTCGGGCGCTCGACGTCAAGATGAGCCTCGACGACAACGCGCTGTTCCGGCACCCTGAACTGGAGGCACTCAGGGACGAGGACGAAGTCGATCCCTCGGAGCTGGAGGCCAAGCGTTTCGAGCTCAACTACGTCAGACTGGACGGCAACATCGGTGTCATGGTCAACGGCGCCGGGCTGGCCCTGGCGACGGTCGACATCCTGAAGCAGCACGGCGGCGAGCCGGCGGACTTCATGGACGTGCGGCCCGTCGCGACCCGCGAGCAGATCGCCACCGGCTTCGGGATGCTGCTCACGAATCCCAAGGTGAAGGCCATCCTGGTCAACATCTATGGCGGCGGCATTCTGCGCTGCGACACCGTGGCCGAGGGCGTGGCGTCGGCCTGCCGGGACATCGGTCTCGGGGTGCCCCTGGTGGTGCGGGCCGCCGGCACGAACATGGAGATGTGCCGGAAAATCTTGGTCGGCCAGGGCATTCCGGTGACCTTTGCCGAGGACATGGCCGAGGCCGCCGCCGAGGTGGTGGCGGCGGTGAAGCGGGAGGCGGCGTGATGGCGGTCCTGATCGATGCCGAGACCAAGGTGCTCTGCCAGGGCCTGACCGGCGCCCAGGCGACCTATCATATGGAACGGGCGATCGCCTATGGCACCAACGTGGTCGGCGGCGTGGTGCCCGGCAAGGGCGGCCGCAAGCACCTCGGCCTGCCGGTCTTCGATACCGTGGTCGAGGCGGTCGAGGTCACCGGCGCCACAGCCAGCGCGGTCTTCGTGCCGCCACCGACTGCAGCGGACGCCATGGTCGAGGCGATCGAGGCGGAAGTGCCCCTGGTGGTTTGTGTGACCGAGCGCGTTCCGGTGCTTGACATGGTCAGGGTCAAACGGGCGCTGGAAGGCACCGCCACCCGTCTGATCGGCCCCAACTCGCAGGGCATCATCACGCCGGGCGTCTGCAAGATCGGCGTCATGCCGGCGCACCACGACCGCCCCGGCAGGATCGGCATCGTCTCGCGCTCGGCGTCGCTGGCCTCCGAGGTGGTGGAGCAGACCACGGCCGCGCGGCTCGGCCAGTCGACCTCGATCGGAATCGGCGGAGACCCGGTCTATGGCATGGGCTTCATCGACTGTCTCGAGCTGTTCTTCGCCGACCCGGACACCGCGGGCGTGATACTGGTGGGTGAAATCGGCGGCATCGCGGAGGAGGAGGCGGCCGAGTTCCTCAAGGCCGAAAAGCCGCGCAAGCCGGTCGTCGCTTACATCGCCGGTATCTATGCCCCGGCCGAGCGTCGCATGGGCCACGCCGGCACGGTCGACGTGCTGGGCAGGGGCGGCGCAGCGGAGAAGATGGCGGCGCTCGAGGCCGCCGGTGTCCAGATCGCGCCTTCGGCGGCAGAGGTCGGGGCCGCCATGCGCCAGGCTCTGGTGCACTGATCCCCGTGTGCCCGCGGCGAACGACTTTTCGTCCAGTTGCCGGACCGCGACGCGGATGCCCCCGCGCCGCAGGAACAGCCAACTCGTCCTCCGACGCGGCGACCTCGGACTCATACCTTTGGTATTGCACCGGGCAGGTGTGGCCGCCGCCTGATAAATTATTTACCGACTCGGTGTAGAATATCTCGCAAGCGTCGAGCGGCAAAACGCGCCGCCTGTCACTGCCTCGGCAATCAAGGTTAGCCAAGTGTTAAACCTTCAGGGTGCACATTGGGATTGACCGAAATAACGGGGCGAGCGACACGACCTGCAACATGCTGAATTTCGCGAATTCAACCGTGACCGAGACTGAGGACAGCACGGCCAATGCCACCGGACCCGACGCCGAAACCCCACGGGACGGCGGCCCGGAGGTAACGCCCTTGTTCACCGCGCCCGACGATCGGCCCGGCCGGGCTCCGCCGGAGAGCGGGGGCGGACCGGCCACGCAAGACCAGCCCGTGCGCGACCAGGTTCAGCGGATCCGACTCGACCTCCTGGCGCGGGAGACCGAGCGGCTGGACCGGCGTCTCGAGCAGATCTTGGATCAGCAGAAAGAGGACCGCCAGCAGCGCGAAGGCCTGCAGGGCGAGCTTGCCAATCTTTGCCGGCGCGTGGATAAGTTGATCGTCATGAAGGAGTCCGAAGATGGTGGCGGCGGGGAAGCGGGCGCCGACCTGCGCGACACGGTCAAGCCCTTGTTGCAGGCCGTGCTGCAAATGCTCGACGGTCCCGCACAGAAACCGCCCCCTGCAAGCGGGTCGGTCGCACCGGCGCAGGCGCCACTGTCGCCGGTAGATACCGCCGAGCCGCGCCAACAGGACATCGGAGCCGGACCGCGCGCGCCGGCGCCGCAAACCGAAACCGCCAGGTACCCGCAGCCATCCGCCTCGACGGCGCGGCCGACCGACACCGCGGCCACACCCCAGCCGCCGCCGGGGGACCCGCAGGTGCATCCGGGCGCTCCGCAAATCGGCGACGTCGAGGCCACGGCCGCCGCCCTTCAAAATGCTCTGTCGCGGCTCGACCTGGCCACCAAGTCGGCGGCACGGGCGCGGACGGCGGATCCGAATCGGGCGTCTGCCCCGAATGCCGCGATGCATCGGCAGGATCCGGCGCCTGCAGCGCCGGTGACACGGTCCGAACCCGCGGCCCCTGTACCGGGAGACGACCCGGCGCAAAAGCGGGTAATTTCCAAGGTGCCCCCTACGGCGCGGCAGCCCGAAACGCGGCTCGGCCCCCAAAAGCCGCCGTCAAAGGCCATGCCGGACACCTTGGACGACACGGAGGATTCGCTGGGCATCGAGGATCCGGCCATCGAGATCGCCAGACTGCTGCGGCCGGTGAACGCGAGGTCCGAGGCAAGTCCGGTTGGCCGGCGGCCCGAGCCTGCGGCCCGGTCTCCCGAGCGGCGCAGGGCCGGCGAGTCCGAACCGCTGCAGCTGGGTACGGCCGAAACCCCGGAAATCATCGAGCGCCCCGCGCGCTTGCCGCACAGACCGGGGCCGGGGGACGAACCGGCCGAGCGGCCCGTGGCTGCCCAATCAGCCGCGAAATCCGGCGGCGTGCCCCCCGCGGCCGACGCGCGTGCGCCGGACCGCCCTGCCCCCACCGCGGCCGGCGCGCCGGGCACGGGAATGGCGCCCCGGGCGCGGCCCGTCGGAGCGGACCCGGTGTCCCGGGGCATCACGTCACCCTCGGCCCCCGAGTCCCCGTGCGAAGCCCTGCCAAGGTGTCTGACCGAGCCTTGGGACGACGCGGATTCGGGCCGGTGGCAGGCGGGGCAGGACAAGAGCCCGCGCCGTTGGCCGTTCCGCCGTGCCCGGCCGACCGGCGAGGCGACGGACCGGCCCGAAGACTCCCGTTCGGCCCCCAGCTCCCGGCCGACGCGCTTCGACGACGGGAGCGATCCGACGAAATAGCCAGGCCTTTGGTCCCTTGGCGCAATCCGGTGCGAAGTCGCGCGGCGCTCCGGCCGAACGCCCCATTGGCGCCGCATTTCGCCTCATTGGCTTCACCTCGGAATGTTATAGGATGCGCGTGAATCGCATTAACCGCGGGGGCCGGTTTGTCGTCGGCGACCGTGTCGGAGCCGCGTAGAACGGTGCCCGAATCCCGCTGGATCAAGGGAGGGCGAGCCATGGCTATGCATGTTGGGATCCTCGGCCTGTTACTCACTCTGATAGTGCAGTCGGCGACAAGTCACGCCGCCGAGGCGGTCCAGGCCGAGAGCCGGATCACGGTCGTGACCGTTTTCCCGGACCGGGCCGAGGTTACGAGAGAGGCCGAGGCCGCCCTTCCCGCGGGCGAAAGCACGGTCGCGATCACCGGACTGCCGGCCAGCCTGTTCGCGGATACCGTGCGCGTGCGCGGCGCCGCGGAGGGACGGTTCCAGATCGGGTCGGTCGAAACCAGGCAGGTCTTTGCCGAAGCCGCGGTCAAGGAAGAGGAACGGCGCCTCAACCGAGAGATCGAGGAGCTGGGGGATCAGCGCCGCGCCCTGAAGGACCGGGTCGCCGCCTTGCGGGTCCAGCTCGACTTCATCACCGCCATCGGCCGCGAAGCACCCAAGACCGCCAACGAGGAGTTGGTCCGCGGCAAGCTGGACCCGGAAAGCTGGAAGCAGGCCTGGACCTCGCTCGGCGGCGGCGCCGCCGAGGCCTACGAAGGGATTCGCCGGGCCGAGGTCGAGCAGCGCAAGCTCGACCGCAGTATCGCGCGCAAAAAGCGTGAGCTGAACCAGATCCGCACCGGGCGCAAGGCCAGCGTGACCGCCCAGGTCAACGTTGCGCTGAGCGCGCCCACGCGCCTGCGACTCGAGCTCAGCTACCAGCTCCCAGGCGCCTCCTGGCGGCCGCTCTACGATGCGCGCCTCGACTCCGAGACCGCAAAAGTCGGGCTCACCCAGATCGGCGAGGTGCGCCAGCGCACCGGCGAGGACTGGTCGGAGGTGCAGCTCACCCTGTCCACCGCCCGCCCGGCGGCGAGCGCCCGGATGCCCTATCTCGAATCCTGGTTCATCGACTTCGCCCAGGTCATGCCGCTGGAGAATTTTCGTTCGAGGGGTCTTTTGGAAAAGTCCGAGGCCGCACGGGAAGGGCTGGCGGTCCTGGGAGATCAGGCCATGGAGATGGAGGCCGCGCCGGAGCCCATGGCGGCCCCGTCGCCCGTCGCCGAAGTGGTTGCCGGCGAGTTCGCCAGCGAGTACCGCATCGCCGGGGCGGCCAACGTGCCCGCGGACAATGCACCGCACAAGTTCGTCATCGCCCAACAGTCGCTCGAGGCGGCCCTGGCGGTGCGAGTGGTTCCCAAGGTCGCCCCCCGGGCTTACCTCTACGCCGAGATCGAATATTCCGGCGAGGCGGCGCTCTTGCCCGGGCCGGTCTCGGTGTTCCGCGACGGTTCCTTCATCGGCACCGGCCGCCTCGGCCTGCTGCGGCCCGGCGAGACGCACAAGTTCTCCTTCGGGATCGACGACAAGGTGCGCGTGACCTATCGCCTGGTCGAGGGCGAGCGCTCGCGCGAGGGCCTGATCAACAAGGAGCGGCGCCAGGAACGGCTGTACAGGACCGAGGTGATCAACCACCATGCAAGGCCGATCGAGATCACGGTCCTCGACCAACTGCCGATTCCGCGCGACGAACGGATCAAGGTCGAGCTGCTCAAGTCTTCGACCAAGCCGACGCAGACGGATGTAGAGGAGCGCAAGGGCGTGCTTGCCTGGACCGAGACCTACGAGCCGGGCCAGGAACGGGCGGTCGTCTTCGGCTATGCCGTGACCTACCCCGAAGACGAGAGCGTGCCTGGGTTCTAGATCCAGCCGCGTCGTGAACCGGCCGAAGGTGGTCTGTTTCGGGATTGAGCGCTGCTTTGCCGGCTGCTAATGGACGGCGCGCATCGGGGCGCCGTCCACCCGGGGGAGCCGAAATGACCGATCCGTCCGTCCAGCCCGCGATCACCTTCGGTCCGCGGGTCCGCAAGTCGCCCTTCTTCTCCGCGACCCGGCGCTACGGCTGCAAGGCCTATTCCGTCTACAACCACACCTACATGCCGCTCTATTACGAGAGCCCGGAGGCCGACTTCTGGCGCCTGGTGCGCGACGTGACCCTGTGGGACGTGGCCTGCCAGCGCCAGGTCGAGATCACCGGACCCGACGCCACCCGCTTCACGCAGCTGCTGACCCCGCGCAATCTGTCCAACTGCGCGGTCGGCCAGTGCAAGTACCTGCTGATCGCCGACGAGGACGGAGGCATCGTCAACGACCCGGTGCTGCTGCGCCTGGCCGAGGATCGCTTCTGGCTGTCGCTGTCCGACAGCGACGTGCTGCTCTGGGCCAAGGGCGTCGCGCGCCACGCCGGCCTGGATGTGTCCCTGCGCGAGCCCGACGTCTCGCCGCTCCAGGTCCAGGGGCCGAAGTCGGCCGCGCTCATGCGCGACCTGTTCGGCGCGTGGATCGACGAGCTGCGCTATTTCTGGTGCCGCGAGACCGAGCTGGACGGCATCCCGCTGGTGGTCTCGCGCACCGGCTGGAGCAGCGAGCGCGGCTACGAGGTCTACCTGAGCGACGGCGCGCAGGGCGACCGGCTTTGGGAGATGATCATGGCGGCCGGCCGGCCCCACGACATTGCGCCGGGAGCGCCCTCGGGCATCCGGCGAATCGAGGGCGCCATGCTGTCCTACGGCGCCGACATGACGCTGGCCGAGAACCCCTTCGAGCTCGGCTTCGGGCGCCTCGTCGACCTGGACATGGACGCGGACTACATCGGCAAGGCGGCGCTGAGGCGGATCGCGGCCGAGGGGGCGGCGCGCCGGCTGGTCGGCCTCGAGATCGGCGGCCCGCCGCTTTCCGCCGGCAACGAGGAGCCCTGGCCGCTTCGCGCCGGCAGCGCGGCCGTCGGCCGGCTCACCTCCTGCGTCCATTCGCCGCGCCTGGAGAAGAACATCGGTCTGGCGATCGTCGCGGTCGCGCACGCCGAGGAGGGCGGCCGGCTCGAGGTCGAGACGCCGGGCGGCGCGCTCGAGGCCACCGTGGTGCCGACGCCCTTCTACGATCCGAAGAAGACCCTCGCCGCCGGGTGAGGGAAGACCGCGTGGTCGCCTCGAATCGCGCCATAGGTGTTTTACACAAAATAAATGCATTTTCGCATTGCAACAAAAAGTAACTTCCCTTTTTCGGTAATTTATGGCCAAATCTGTTGCAGGGCAGCACGACTTCTGCGCCGCCCTGGCACCACACTCCGTGGTGTTTCCTCCCAGATAGCACTCGGGCCGCCCCCTCCGGGCGGCCCTTTTTTCGCGCTGTTTCGATTCACGCATCCGACTGTCGTGGTGGCGCCTTTAGGCGCGACATGGAGCCGACCGGCGAGTTTCCCGACGGGGCCGGCGGGAAGAGGTATTTGCGCTGGCAGGCCGCAATGCACAGAATGGCGGCATGGATCAGGAAGAAGCAGTCAAGATTCTTAGGGCGCGCGAGGAGGACATCCGGGCGCGCGGCGTAAAGCGCCTGGCGATCTTTGGTTCGACCGTCAGAGGAGACGCGCGCCCGGCGAGCGACGTGGATCTCCTGGTGGAGGTCGACCGGACGCGCAGGTTCTCGTTGATCGACCATGCCGGATTGTTGCTTTACCTGAGCGAAATCCTTGGTTGCGAGGCTGACTTGGCGATGCGCGACAACCTCAAGCCCTTTCTCAAAGACAATATCCTGGCCGAAGCCGTGGAGGTCTTCTGATGGCGCGCCACGGTTCGCGCCAACGCCTCCAGGATATCCTCGACGCCATCGGTGCGATTCGAGACTATACGGTCGGCAAGAATTTCGACGTCTACAATGCGGAACCGATGCTGCGGGATGCCGTCGAACGCAATATCGAGCGAATTTCAGAGGCGTCGCGACACCTGCCGGACGATCTGAAGAACGACCACCCGACGATTCCATGGCACGAAATAGCTGCCATCGGGAACATTCTGCGTCATGCCTACGGCAGCGTGGAGGAGAGTGAGGTCTGGACCGTCGTGACCGACGACCTCGACCCGCTCGAAGCCGCTGTTGACGAGATGGTCCGGAAGATCGAAACGCAGCAAGACGGCTAATCCGGACAATGCCGCGCCGAGGGTCGAAGTGAGCACAGGAAAGCAGCCGTCAAGGTCTTCGACGGTTCGTGCGATACGCGTTGAAGATCTGCCGGCGTGACGAGCGTTGTGTCTCTCACTCCGCCGCCGAGGCCGGGGCCGTCGCCGGGGCGGGGCCCGACAGGCGGCGACCCCTCAGCACCTCGTTGCCGGGCGCGGGCGCCCAGGGCACATTGAGCGAGAGCAGCAGCGAGAGCGCGGCCATGGCGCTGCCGGCCAGGAACACGGCCGCCGGCGAAATCAGCCACAGGAAGCCGAAGGCGGCCGGCAGGATGACCGCGGCGATGTGGTTGATGGTGAAGCTGACGCCGGCGGTGGCCGCGATGTCGGCGGGGTCCGCGATCTTCTGGAAATAGGTCTTGATCGCGATCGCCAGGGCGAAGAACAGGTGGTCGATCACGTAGAGCCCGGCGGCCAGGCCCGCGTGCTCGACGAAGGCATAGGCGGTAAAGACACCGATCAAGCCTACATATTCGAAGATCAGCGCCTTGCGCTCGCCCCAGCGGCCGATCAGCCGGCCGATCCGGGGCGCCATGATGACGTTGATCACGGCGTTCAGCAGGAACAGCAGCGTGATCTCGCCGACCGTGAAGCCGAACTTCTCGACCATCAGAAAGCCGGCGAAGACGATGAAGATCTGCCGCCTGGCCCCGGACATGAAGGTCAGGAGGTAGTAGAGCCAGTAACGTCGCCGCAGCACCATGTGCCGATGCTGGCGTACCTTCTCGGGGAAACGCGGGAAGGCCAGCCAGGCGAAGAGCGCGATCGCCGCGGTCAGGCCGCCGCCCAGCAGGTAGACGTAAGCGAAGCCGAGGCTGGCCAGGTCGAAGGCGAGCCAGATCAGCCCGAAGGTCACGATCGAGGCGAAGGAGCCGGCGGCGATGATGCGGCCCAGGGTCTCGGGCGCGCGCGCCTTGTCGATCCACTGCAGGGACAACGAGATCTGTATCGTCTCGTAGTAGTGGTAGCCGAGCGACATGACCACTGTGGTGACATAGAGCCCGAGGACGCTCGGGAAGGCGCCGGTCACCGCCGTGCCGAGGCCGAGCAGGGCCAGGGCAAGATAGGCGAGCGCCTGCTCGCGCAGCAGCAACAGCAGGAAGACCACGGCGAAGGCCAGGAAGCCGGGCACCTCGCGCAGGCTCTGCAGGATGCCCATCTCGGCGCCGGTGAAGGCCGCGCGCTCGATGGCGAAGTTGTTGAGCAGCGCCTGCCAGGTGGCGAAGCTCAAGGGCACCGCCGCCGCCATCAGCAGCAGCAGCACCTCGGGCCGCCGCCAGTCGCCGGAAAGGGATTTGCGCCAAGTGGTCATGGGCCGTATTTAGCGGGACAGGGCTTGCCCGTCCTGCTATAAACTGCCAAGTAATGTCGCGAAACAGCCAACCTGCGGTGCTGCCGCACCCCGGCGACCTGGAGGACCCGGCCCGGCCGATCGTCGCCCTGGCCGTCGACCGTCCCGGGCCGCACCGAATTCCGCCGCACCGTCACTTCCGGGCGCAGCTGGTCCACGGCTCGTCCGGGGTCATGACCGTGGCCACCGCGACCGGCACCTGGGTCGTGCCGCCGGAGCAGGCGGTCTGGGTGCCGGCCGGCATCGAGCACGAAGTGCGCTCGACCGGGCCGCTCGCAATGCGCTCGCTCTATGTCCATCCGGGGGCGTGCGACGGCCTGCCGGCGACCTGCTGCGTCGTCGGCGTGCCGCCCCTTCTGCGCGAGCTGATCCTGCGCGCCGTGACCTTCGGCGAGGCGGCGGCGCCCGACGGCCGGGAGGCGCGCGTCCTGGCCCTGATCCCGGACGAGCTCAGGGCGCTCGAGCCCGAGCCGCTGCACCTGCCGCTGGCGCGCGACCGGCGCTTGACGGCGGTGACCGGGCGGCTTGCCGCCGAGCCGGCCGACGGCCGCCCGCTGGCCGCCTGGGCCAGGGTCGCCGGGGCCAGCGAGCGGACGCTGGCGCGGCTCTTCCTGAGCGAGACCGGGCTCACCTTCGGCGCCTGGCGGCAGCGCCTGCGCCTGCTCGCCGCGATCGCCCGCCTGGCCGAGGGGCAGGCGGTGACCGCCGTGGCCTACGACCTCGGCTACGACAGCCCGAGCGCCTTCATCGCCATGTTCCGGCGCAGCCTCGGCGCGACGCCGGGGCACTACCTGAAGCCCGCCGGCCAGAGTGTGCAGCAAGGCATTTCCAACGCCGGTCGCGC
>CAMYMY010000087.1 GCA_947259625.1 uncultured Kiloniellales bacterium
CGCCCTGGCGGTCTGGGTGGCCAGCGACTTGACCTCCGAGGCGACCACCGCGAAGCCCTTGCCGGCCTCGCCGGCGCGCGCCGCCTCGATCGTGGCGTTGAGCGCCAGCAGATTGGTCTGCTCGGCGATGTCGCTGATCAGGCCGA
The DNA here is from genome assembly GCA_947259625.1 of uncultured Kiloniellales bacterium. GTDB lineage: Bacteria > Pseudomonadota > Alphaproteobacteria > Kiloniellales > JAKSDN01 > CAMYKD01. The sequence goes on from CAMYMY010000087.1 coordinate 147, forward strand.
CGACCTCGCCGATCTTCTGCGCCGCCTCGGACAGGCCCTGGACGCTGGTGTTGGTCTGGTCGGCCTCCATGACGGCGCGCCCGGTGATGTCGGCGGACTGGGCCACCTGGCGGCCGATCTCGGCGACCGTGTTGCTGAGCTCGTCGGCCGCGGCGGAGACGGTCTCGACGTTGGTGGAGGCCTCCTCCGAGGCAGCGGCCACGGTGGTCGCCTGGCGGGCGGTCTCCTCGGCGACGGCGGTCATGGACCGGGCCGTGGACTGCAGCTGCGAGGAGGCGGTGCCGACGGTGTCCACGACGCCCATCACGCTGGCCTCGAAGCCGTCGGCGAGCTGCCGCACGGCCTGCCGCTTGTTCTGTTCCGCTCGCGTCTCGGCCTCACGCCGCTCTTGCTCTGCCGTGCGCTCGGCCTCCAGGCGCTCGGTCTCGCGTCTGGCCTTGTCTTCGGCCGCCTCGCGCCGCTCCTCGTCGTGTTTCGCCCTCTCCTCGGCGGCGCGCTGTTCCGCCTCCTGCTGCTCCGCCCGAAGCCGCCCACGCTCGATCGCGTTTTCCTTGAACACCTGGACCGCGGCAGCCATCTCGCCGACCTCGTCCTTGCGCTGGCGCGAGGGGACCACAATCTCGTAGTCGCCGTCCGCCAGTCTTCGCATGACAGACGTCATTCCCGACAGCGGCACCGAGATATGACGGATCAAGAAGAACGACAGCAAACCGGCCAACCCGATCGCCGAGAGCGAAACGACGATCAGCGAATTCCTGGCAAAAGACGCGGTCTCTTGTCCGGCTTTCTCGTTCGATTGAGAGACGGCTTCGATTTTGTCGCTTGCCTCGGCCATCTTGTCTTCCAGGTCCAAGAAGCTTTGCGTAAAGCCCGCGAACCCGCTCTCTGCCGCATAACTATCCTTGAACGCAAGATCTACAAGGCTCCGCGCGCTGCTCATGTAGCTTTCCATGCTTGGCACGACGCCGTTGATGGCTCTCTTGGCGGCGTCCGAGAGATCCAGTTGCTGGTTCGCCTCGATCTGAGACCGGAAGTGCTTCAGGTGCCTCGCAAGCTCGTTCGCGATCTCGGCTTTCTCGTCGGCGGCGGCGCTGCTCCCGGCCCGAAGGGCGAGCAGCACATCGCCTCGAAGCGCTTCGTGCATCATGTCGGCCTCGAGATGATTGCGCAGCGCTGAGGCGATGGTGGTGCTTTCGACAAGCTGCGCCGTAAGGCGTGCCGTCCCCAGATTGCCGATCACCGCGATGACCGCACTGATCGCGACCAGCAATCCGGAAAACCCCAAAAGCTTCTTGCCCAGGGTGATCCGAAGGCCGGACTTGCGAAGCTCCGTCCCACTGGCCGGCTCGATCGTGTTCTTGGGATCCATCGTTTCGCTCGCCTTCTAGGAAGTTGTCGTCAGGACTATGCGCTAGTGTTCGATAGGCTCGGCTCCGGTCGGCCGTTCGAAAACGGTCCACCGAGCCCTTGCGCGGCCAGCTCCACGTAGGCTCTCACTGTGTTGACTAGGCGTTTTCTACTATTTCAATAGTGAATCTACGGTAAATATCCCTTCCCGATCCCAAAGGTCGTCGATATCGCCCCCTCGATGGCGTCGAAATGGCGCCCTGAATTGGCGCGGCCGGCGGTCGTCAGGCGGTCGGCAGCTCGTAGTCCTTGAACCGCTCGCGCAGCTGGACCTTGGAGACCTTGCCGGTCGCCGTGTGGGGCAGGTCGTCGACGAAGACCACGTCGTCCGGCAGCCACCACTTGGCCACTTTGTCCGCCAGGAACCCGAGGATGTCGTCCTTGCCGGGGGTCGTGCCGGGCTTGGGCACGATGACCAGGAGCGGCCGCTCGAGCCATTTCGGGTGCGGCCGGGCGATCGCGGCGGCCTCGGCCACGTCGGGCTGGGCCATGACCGCGTTCTCCAGCTCGATCGAGGAGATCCACTCGCCGCCCGACTTGATCAGGTCCTTGGTGCGGTCGGTGATCTGCATGTAGCCCTGGGGATCGATGGTCGAGACGTCCCCGGTGCGAAACCAGCCCTCGTCATCGAAGGCGGCCCCGCTAGCCGCCTCGTCCCCGTAGTAGCCGCGGATCACGTAGGGCCCGCGCACCAGGAGCTCTCCGGAGGCTTCGCCGTCGTGGGGCAGCCGCCGGCCGGCGTCGTCGACGATCTTCAGCTCGACGCCGAAGGGCGGCCGCCCCGCCTTGGCCTTGATGGCGTAGAGCTCGTCCGCCGACATCGCCTCCATGTCCGGGGTCGGGCTGCAGACGGCGGCCACGGGGCTGGTCTCGGTCATGCCCCAGCCCTGTATGAACTCGACCCCGTAGTCTTCCTGCATGGCGCGGATGAGCGCCATCGGCGGCGCGGCCCCGCCGCAGACCATGCGCGTCAGACCGTCGAGCCGCTTGCCCGTTCGGCCGAGGTAGTCGAGCAGCCCCAGCCAGATGGTCGGCACCCCGGCGGTCGTCGTGACGCCCTCGTCCTCGATCAACCCGTGGAGGCTTTCGCCGTCGTAGCCCGGGCCCGGGAACACCAGCTTGGCGCCGACCATGGGGCAGCTGTAGGGCGCGCCCCAGGCGCAGACGTGGAACATCGGCACCACGACGAGGAAGCTGTCCCCTCTGCTCGCCCAGTTTCCGTCGGTGCCGGCAAGGCAGCAGAGCGCGTGCAGCAGCGTGGAGCGGTGGCTGTAGAGCGCACCCTTGGGATGGCCCGTCGTCCCCGAGGTATAGCAGAGCATGGCCGCCGTGTTCTCGTCGAACTCGGGCCATTCGAAGGACTCGGGCTGGTCTTCCAGCAGCTCCTCGTAACAGAGCACCTTCTCCAGGCCGGCCTCCGGCATGTGAGCGCGGTCGGTCATGACGACCGTGGCCTCGACGGTCTTCAGGTGCGGCGCCAGGGCCTCGACGAGCGGCACGAAGGTGAGGTCGGTGAAGACGAAGCGGTCCTCGGCGTGGTTGATGATGTAGCCGAGCTGCTCGGGGAACAAGCGGGGATTGATCGTATGGCACACCGCGCCGATCCCCGAGACCGCGTAGTAGAGCTCCAGATGGCGGTAGCCGTTCCAGGCCAGCGTTGCAACCCGGTCGCCGGGCTTCACGCCGAGCGCGACGAGCGCGTTGGCCAGCCTCTGCATGCGCCGGTAGGAGTCCCGGTAGGTATAGCGGTGGATCGGCCCCTCGACGGTCCGGCTGACGATCTCCCGATCGCCGTGATAGGCTGCCGCGTGCGCCATGACAGGTGCGATCAGCAACGGCCGGTCCATCATCATTCCGAGCATCGGCCCCCCCTATTTGTCTGTCTTCTTGGTGGGCCACCCGACCCTTGTCTTGCAGTCTAGCAAGAAATCGCCGCAGGGGCCATTTGGCGGGACGGATCGCGCTCCGGCGACGGAGACCTGTAACGGGCGCACTATCCCTTTCATAGAATTACTCTTATTCAAAGAGAATTTAAGGTTGCATCAATCGAGAGGTTGCAGTAGCATGAATCCTGACCGTAGAGGGAGCGGCGAACTGGATTTGGGACGTTCCCGAAGCGGCTAGGTGTACTCTCCATCTGACCCTAAGATAGGCTGGCGGCTAGGTATTTGGCCCGCGCGAGGTTCAGCGAATCGCGCGCTTCGCCGAATGTTGGTATTGTTCCCGGGACTGCATGAGCCCGAGACGGAACCGTGTTTCGAGGCCGATCATGGAGATGGTAATTCAGCTTAGGTCCGACGTCGCCAAGGCCATGCAGGGCACGGCCGACCTCGGCGAAGCTGTGGGTGAACTCTGGAAAGCGACGCGGGACCTGGAGCAGGAACTCGACCGGCTGGGCGTTTCCCTCGAGCCGGTTCATCCAGGTACGCAGGATGCGGAACTCGCCAGGTATTTCACCCTTTCCGAGACGCCCAAGCTCGACCCTGAGCGAATCCTCGCCACACTTCGCGGTCTCGAAGCCGTTACCGCGGCCTACGTGAAGCCCCAGGCCCAGCCGGCCTGAGGAGAGTGCGCCTTCCAGGCCGTCGGATGGGCCGACGGTCAATTCAAGGGAGGTCGTACAATGGCAAGGAAGATACCGGGCAAGCCCCGTGGCCAAGGCGGCAACGGGCAGGACCCAACTACGGATCTCGAGCTCAAGCGCGAGCTCATCATGGTGGCCAAGTCCGAGGCCGGGATGCGCGCCCGGCGCGAGGGCTTGGCCTCGGCGGTCGAGGCCGACCTCGGCGATCTCGATACGCTCCTGAAGGCCGCGGGCGCGGTCTGTCACCCGCTGTTCGGCGACAGCGAAGAGCGGGTTCTCGAAACCATGACGGCCATGCCGGCGGCGGAGGGACCGGAAACGGCGCTGCCCGATCTGTCGCTCTACTACCTGGTGGAGGCGCCGGACGAGCAGCTGGACGATCTCTGCGCCAAGATCTGCGAAAAGGCCGGGGTCGAGACGGCCTACGTCAAGCCCCCCGCCTATCCGTCGGCCGAAGCGGCGCCAGTCATGGCGGAAGCGCCGACTCTCGCAGAGGGAGCGATCAACGAAATGCTCCCGACTGGTATCGAAGACCTGCCGGCGACACTCAACTACACGTCGCGTCAGGGCTATCTCGGTCCGGCAACGGCGGGAATCGACGCCCACTACGCCTGGACCCTCTCGGGTGGCCGGGGTTACAACGTGCGCATCTGCGACGTCGAGGGCGGCTGGAACTTCGCGCATGAGGATCTGCGCGTGAGCCAGGGCGGCGTCGTGGGCACCAACTCGACCAGCTCCGGTTGGCGCAACCACGGCACCGCCGTGGTCGGCGAGATCGGCGGCGACCGCAACGCCATCGGCATCACCGGGATCTGTCCGGACGCCTATGTGCGCGGCGTCTCCATCTTCCCGAACGGCACCTCTTGGGCCCTGCGCACCGCGGCCAACCTGCTGCGGCCGGGCGACATCATCCTGATCGAGCTCCAGCGTGGGGGCCCGAAGGGGTGGATCCCGATCGAGTGGTGGCCGGACGACTATGCGGCCATTCGCTATGCGGTAAACAAGGGGGTTGTGGTCGTGTCGGCGGCCGGCAACGGCAACCAGAATCTCGACGACCCGGTCTACAACACGCCGCTTTCGGGCTTCCCTTCCGACTGGAGGAACCCATTCAACCGCAGTCTGCGGGATTCGGGCTCCGTCCTGGTCGGCGCCGGGGCGCCGCCTCCGGGCACGAACGGCCGCAATCACGGGCCGGACCGCTCCCGCCTGGGGTTCTCCAACTACGGTTCTGCCGTCGACGTGCAGGGCTGGGGCCGCGAAGTGGTCACCACGGGCTACGGTGACTTGCAGGGCGGGAGCAACCCCAACCTGCACTACACGGAAATGTTCAGCGGCACCTCGAGCGCGTCGCCGATCGTGGTCGGTGCTCTCGGCTGCACGCAGGGCGTCCTGCGGGCACGCCGGCGGCCTCCGCTCAGTCCGGCACGCGCACGGGATCTGCTGCGGGCGAGCGGATCGCCGCAGCAGGATGCGCCCACCAGGCCGCGCACGCAGCGCATAGGCCGACGCCCGAACCTGCGCCAGCTGATCCGCCTGGCGCTGTACGTCAAAGAGTGGATCGGCGTTCAGTTCGTCGGCACGGTTCCGGGCAACTCGAGCCGACGCTGGTACACCCACAACTGGCCGGCGCATTGGCACATGCAGTGGAACGTCGTGCCGACCAAGCCGCGCCGGGGCGGGCCGCAGATCGACTGGAACGTCCAGGTCGAACGGACCTCAGACCGGCGGATCACCTATTGGATCACGGTCAAGAACCTGACGCCCGACGAGGCCAAAATCGAGGGCCGCTACGCGGTGCTCGGCTGGTAACGACAGGAGACGGAGCCATGCGAATCATCATAGAATCCGGTCCGGAGGAGGCCCTCTCCGTTGCCCGGGAAGGACAACCGGTCACGGTGGAGGCGCCTGCCGAAGCCACCGACGGCGGGTCGGCACCACAGGAGCTCCTGGAGGCCCTGGGCGCCGAAACGACCGAGGAGGAGTTTCCCGAAGGCGAGGAACCGGGACCCAGGGAGCCGGAAGACGCCGGTGAGGCCCCGGCCTGGATGATCGAACTCATCGAGGGCGGCAAGCCGCAGGGGCCTGACGGGTCCTCCGAACACTAAGAGACGTTTCGATGTCCTTCTATGGGGGTGGCGCTTGCCAAGCGCCGCCCCCGTCGAGGGCGGCCGGTGCCGGAAAAGGCCCGCGCCAAGCAGACGCTCGAGAGGCTCGCTATGCCTTGCCGCCGGCTATGAGTCGCAGGTAGTCGGGTCTCTTGACGACCCGGCGCTCGGGCGGCATGTAGGCATCGGCGTTGATCTCTTCGGCAGCCAAGGCCAACAGCGAATAACGGCAGCCCTGCAGATCCTTGTACTCCCCTCGATGCTCGTGATTGTCGTCCGACATCTCCAGCAGCCTGTGCTCGACCAGCTCGATGAGCGTTTCGATGATTTGGGAAGAGAGAACCGCCATGACCTAACCTCGGGCGCGAATTGCCTGGTGGCGCTATCCTCCAGAGTAGGTGTTAACATCCCCTTAACCACACTGGACTCTCCAGGGGACACCGCCCATGAACGTCCATCACATCGGGTGCAACCTCGAGGACGGCGTGCGCGACACGGAGTTCGCGGACCGGGCCGCGCGCCACCTCGGGCACCTGCGGGAGCAGGGCTTGATCGCCGGCTACCGGATCACGCGCCGGCAGCTCGGCCTCGGGCCGCCGCACCTGCCGGAGTTCCACCTGACCGTCGAGACCGAGGACCTCGCCCAGCTGGACAAGGCGTTCTCCCACGTCGCCTCGCGCGGCGAGCCGGTCGAGAGCTTCCACCACACGGTCAATTCGCTGGTCTGCGATACCTTCTTCGCGCTCTACCGGGATTTCCCCGATGCGGTGCGTGTCCGCGGCGAGGAGAAGTTCTGACCGGCCGGCTTCCCGGGGGCGCGCGTCAGTGGAGCGTGAGGTCGCAGCTGCTGTAGCGCCACTCGGTCGGTTGAATGACGCCGACATAGGCGACACGGACGGTATGCAGCTTGCCGTCCAGCTCGGACTGCCAGAACTTGAGGAAATCGTTGAGCCTGGGGAAGTCGGGAACGCGGTCGAGCTCCTGCCAGAGAAAGGTCTGCAGCAAATGGTGATGATCCGGCATGTGGTAGAGGATCTCCGCCGTGGTCAGCCGGAAGTCGTTCAACATCAGCTTCATGTCACCCATGCTTCGCGCTCCATGCGGTGGGCAGGTTCTGCGTTCCGGCCGCTGTGTTCCGGCCGGTCTCTGCCATTCAGCATGGCGCGAAGTGGATTCGATTTCGTTAACGCCTTGGTTAACCCCTTGTTAGGCTTGGCGGCGCGTGACCGCCGGGGGCCGGTTTGCTAATGTCGCCGGGCCGCCCATTAGAGGAGCACCTGACATGACCGCCTGCATCGTCGGCTGGAGCCACACGCCCTTCGGCAAGCACGAGAACGAAGACGTCGAATCGCTGATTCTCGGGGTCGCGACCCAGGCCGTCGCGGACGCCGGGCTGGCGCCGGAGGATATCGACGAGATCCTGCTCGGCACCTACAACGAGGGCTTCTCGCCCCAGGGCTTCCCCTCTTCGCTGGTGCTCCAGGCCGACCAGCGTTTCCGCTTCACGCCGGCGACCCGGGTCGAGAACGCCTGCGCCACCGGCTCGGCCGCGATCCACCAGGGCCTGAAGTCGATCGAGGCCGGGCGCGCGCGCTTCGTCCTGGTGGTCGGGGTCGAGAAGATGACCGGCGTCCCCGGGCCGGAGATCGGCGGGGTGCTGCTCAAGGCCGCCTACCTGAAGGAGGAGGCCGACATCGAGGGCGGCTTCGCCGGGGTCTTCGCGCGCATCGCCCAGCAGTACTTCCAGAAGCACGGCGATCAGTCCGACGCGCTGGCCGCGATCGCCGCCAAGAACCACCGGAACGGCGTAGCCAATCCCTACGCCCAGCTGCGCAAGGACCTGGGCTACGAGTTCTGCCGCCAGGTCTCCGACAAGAACCCGCTGGTCGCCGGCCCGCTCAAGCGGACCGACTGCTCGCTGGTCTCCGACGGCGCGGCGGCGGTCGTGCTGAGCGACGTGGCGACCGCACTCGGCCGGCCCAAGGCGGTTGTGTTCCGCGGCGCCGCGCAGGCCAACGACTTCCTGCCCATGAGCAAGCGCGACATCACGCTGTTCGAGGGCTGCGAGGTCGCCTGGGGCCGGGCCTTGGAGGCCGCGGGCGTCACCTTGGACGACCTCTCGCTGGTCGAGACCCACGACTGCTTCACCGTGGCCGAGCTGCTCGAATACGAGGCCATGGGCCTGACGCCGCGCGGCCAGGGCGCCAAGGCGATCCTCGAGGGCTGGACCGAGAAGGACGGCCGGCTGCCGGTCAATCCCTCGGGCGGCCTCAAGTCCAAGGGCCATCCGATCGGCGCGACCGGCGTCTCCATGCACGTCATGGCTGCCCAGCAGGTCCGGGGCGAGGCCGGGGACATGCAGGTGCCGGGCGCCCGGCTGGCCGGCATCTTCAACATGGGCGGCGCGGCGGTGGCCAATTACGTTTCAATTCTGGAGCCGCTGCGCTAGTAGCTGCCTCCGGGGACCGGTTGAAGGAAGGAAAGGCATGTTCAAGGCTCTGCTGCTGGAAGAAAGCGACGGCAAGGTGGCCGCCTCGCTTCAGGACCTGGACGAGTCGCGCCTGCCCGAGGGCGACGTGACGGTCGCGGTCGAGTACTCGACCCTCAACTATAAGGACGGCATGGTCCTGAATGGCCTGGGCCGTCTGGTGCGCAGCTATCCGCACGTGCCCGGCATCGATTTCGCCGGCACGGTCGCCGAGAGCAGCCACCCGGGCTTCGCGCCCGGCGACAGGGTGGTGCTGACCGGCTGGCGGGTCGGCGAGGCGCACTGGGGCGGCTACGCCCAGAAGGCCAGGGTCAAGGGCGATTGGCTGGTGGCCCTGCCCGAGGCGCTCAGCACCAAGCGGGCCATGGCCATCGGCACCGCGGGCTTCACCGCCATGCTGGCGGTCATGGCGCTGGAGGCGCACGGCGTGACGCCCGACAAGGGCGAGGTCCTGGTCACCGGCGCGGCCGGCGGCGTCGGCTCCGTGGCGGTCGCCACCCTGGCCAATCTGGGCTACCAGGTCGCGGCCTCGACCGGCCGGGCCGAGACCCACGACTACCTGCGCGCGCTGGGCGCCCAGACGATCGTCGAGCGCGCCGAGCTGAGCGAGGCCCCGACCCGGCCGCTCGACAAGGAGCGTTGGGCCGGCTGCATCGACTCGGTCGGCGGCACGACGCTCGCCCATGTCCTGACCCAGATCGCCCATCGCGGCTCGATCGCCTCGGTCGGGCTGGCGGGCGGCAACACGCTGGAGACGACCGTGATCCCGTTCCTGCTGCGCGGGGTCAACCTGCTCGGCATCGATTCCGTCATGTCGCCGCCGGACGAGCGCGGCACGGCCTGGCAGCGCCTGGCCACGGACCTGCCGCTGGACAAGCTCGACGGCTTCACGAGTGAGGCGACCCTGGGCGACCTGCCGAGCCTGGCGGGCGACATCCTCAAGGGCCAGGTGCGCGGCCGCATCGTCGTCGACGTGAACGGGTAGCGCCGGATACGACAACTGGCGGGCCGGCCGGCATGCTTCGAGACGCCCGCCTGCGGCGGCCTCCTCACCATGAGGAAAATATTGATTTACAGTACGAATCCTCATCCTGAGGAGGCCCGAAGGGCCGTCTCGAAGGACAGCCGTGAGTCACGGTCTTCGAGGTTTGGCACAGGGTCCGGCATTCGGGTCCGTGGCATCAGTTGTTTTGCGCGACTCCGGGCAGTGCGCTACCTTGCCGGCGCACAATTGGTCGGACGGTGGGCAGGATGCCCATGATCGGGAAATCAATCTTAAAGGTCGGAATCGCTGCTTTTGTGCCGGCGCTTGCCGCCGTGCTATGGCCGGCGACGGTCGAGGCGCAGCCGGTCGACTACGAATACGGCATCGGCTGGCACGAGAGGGCCGCCGAGGCGGGCTCCGCAGAGGCGGAGTACCGGCTCGGCCGGTTCCACGAGACGGGGGTCGAGACGGCGCCGGACCCGGTCGCGGCCCGTCTCTGGTACCGCCGTGCCGCCGAGCAGGGGCATGCGCTCGCGCAGCTCAGGTTGGCGGTGCTTCTGCACCGGGGAATGGGCGGGCCGGCGGACCTTGCCGAGGCGATCCGTTGGTATGATGCCGCCGCGGTCCGGGACCTGCCGGTGGCCCAGTACAACCTGGCCATCCTGCTGGAGCGGGGCGAGGGCGTCGAGGCGGACCCCCTCACGGCAGCCCGCCTCTACGACTCCGCCGCGCGGGCCGGAGTCGCGGCCGCGGCCTCGCAGCTCGCCGTCATGCTGATCGGAGGCCGTGGGATCGCGGAGGACAAGGTGGCGGCGCTGGCCTGGCTCATCCTGGCCGCCGACGGAGGCGAGCCCGGCGCGGCAAAGCTGCGCGACAAGCTCTCGTCCGAACTCGGAACGGCGGCCCGGCAAGATGCCGAGGCCCG
>CAMYMY010000088.1 GCA_947259625.1 uncultured Kiloniellales bacterium
CATAGGCCAGCAGGGCGACCAGCGGCGTCCAGTGCCAGACCTCCATGAGCATGACGGTAATCCAAGCGTCCAGCGGCGCTGAGGTGTGATCGAATTCGAAGCCCAGGCCGTTGATCGCCACGCCCAGCAGCCCGATGTCCGGCCGGGTGAAAATAATCCAGATCGTACCGATCACGTTCCAGGGAATGAGCAGCGGCAGGGCGAGCAGGACCAGGCTGACGGAGACGCCCCAGCCGCGCTTTGGCATCGCCAGCGCGATCAGCACGCCGAGCGGTATCTCGATCAGCAGAACCAGGCCGGAAAACAGGAACTGACGCCACAGGGCGTCGTGCAGGCGGCGGTTCGACAGCATGTCCTCGAACCATTCGGTGCCGACGAAGATTCGATCGCCGGGTCCGAAGATGTCCTGAACCGAATAATTCACGACCGTCATCAAGGGGATGATCGCCGAGATCGCGACGAGCAGGAAAACCGGCAGTACCAGGAACCAGGCCTTGTTGTCTTCCCACTTGCCCATCGCTTGCCCCGCGCCTCAGGCGACCAGCCGGCCGTCCGCATAGAGCTTGGTGCGCTCAGGCGGAAAGGTCAGGAAGGCCTGCTCGCCGGGAACGTCCTGGTCCTCCGGCAGCTTGGCCTTGATGGTGTGCGCGCCCAAAGACAGGGTCGCGATCTTGTAATTGCCGAGGTCCTCGACCCGCTTCACGGCAACCGGCGCCGCGCCGTTTGCACTACTTTCGGCTAGGCAGAGATACTCGGGGCGGATGCCCAGTTCGAGCGCGCCCTGGACCGCCCCGGCCTTGTCGCTCAGGCGGCCGTCGAGCGGAATGCGCTGGCCGCCCACGACGGCGGCGCCCGGCTCGACCGCGCAGGGCAGGATGTTCATGCCCGGGCTGCCGATGAAGTAGCCGACGAAGGTGTGCTGCGGATCCTCGAAGAGGTCCTGCGGCGTGCCCACCTGGACGATCTGGCCCTCGACCATGACCGCGACCTGATCGGCCAGGGTCAGCGCCTCGTTCTGGTCGTGGGTGACGTAGATCAGGGTCAGGTGGTAGCGCTCGTGAATCTGTTTCAGCTTGCGGCGCAGCTGCCACTTCAGGTGCGGATCGATGACCGTCAGCGGCTCGTCGAAGAGGATGGCGGCCACGTCGCTGCGCACCAGGCCGCGGCCCAGCGAGATTTTCTGCTTGGCGTCGGCACCCAGCGCCATGGCGCGCCGGCGCAAGTGGGGGGTCAGCTCCAGCATCTCGGCCACCTCGCCGACCCGAGCCTCGATCCGGGCCGTGTCCATGCCGCGGTTCTTCAGCGGGAAGGCCAGGTTTTCGTAGACGGTCATGGTGTCGTAAATGACCGGGAACTGGAACACCTGTGCGATGTTGCGGCGCTGCGGCGGCAGGTCGGTCACGTCCTCGCCGTCGTAGAGTACGCGCCCCTCCGTCGGCTGGATCAGCCCGGAGATCACGTTCAGCAGCGTGGTCTTGCCGCAGCCCGAAGGCCCCAGAAGCGCATAAGCGCCGCCGTCCCGCCAGACGTGGTCGTGGCGCCGCAGGGCATAGTCCGACTCCGCCTCGGGCTTCGGCAGGTAGGAGTGTGCGATCTGCTTCAACTCGATCCGTGCCACGGCCGCCTCCTACTGCGCCGCCAGGCTGGGGGTCGCACCGTCCGGCGCCTCGACCAGCCCGCCGTCCTGATCGAACACGAAGATGTGGCGCGGTTCGACAAAGACCCGGATCTCCTCGCCGAGACCGAGGCTGTGCACGCCCTCCTCCTGGACGACCCAGGACGTGCCGCTGTGGGCGGCGTGTATGAAGGTCTCCGAACCGCTGATCTCGGCCAGCTCCGCCGTGGCCTCGATCTCGACCTGGTCGGGATTGCGGCGCACGACGAAGAGGTGGTTGGCGCGCACGCCGAAGCGGTAGCGCCCGGGGGCGAGCCGGCCCAGGTGGCCGCTCAGCGGGACGCGGATCACCGGGCCCAGGTGGGCCTCGCGGTCGACGACCTCGCCCTCGATCATGTTCATCGGCGGGTCGCTGAACACCTGGCCGACACGCTCGCTGGTGGGGCGATGGTAAACCTCGATCGTCGGTCCGTTCTGCAGCACCCGGCCCTGGTCGAGCACCGCCGTGCTGCCGCCCAGCATCAGCGCCTCGAGCGGCTCGGTGGTGGCGTAGACGACGATCGAGCGCCCCTTCCGGAAGATCTCCTGAAGCTCGGCGCGCAGCTCCTCGCGCAGCTTGTAGTCCAGGTTGACCAGCGGCTCGTCGAGCAGCAGCAGCTCGGCCTCCTTGACCAGCGCCCGGGCCAGCGCCGTGCGCTGCTGCTGGCCGCCGGACAACTCGTCCGGGAGGCGATCGAGCAGCGGCTCGATCTTGAGCGACTCGGCCGCCGCCCTGACCTTGCGGTCGATCTCCACGCGGTCATGCCCGCTTCGGCGCAGCGGCGAGGCGATGTTGTCGAAGACGGTAAAGGAGGGGTAGTTGATGAACTGCTGATAGACCATGGCGACGCTGCGCTTGCGCACCGACAGGCCGGTGACGTCGCGGCCGTCGAGCAGCAGGCGCCCGGTGCTCGGCCGGTCGAGCCCGGCCATGAGGCGCATGAGCGAGGTCTTGCCCGAGAGCGTCGGGCCGAGCAGCAAGTTGAGCGAGCCCGGCCGCAGCTCCAGGCTGACGTCCGCCAAATGGGTCTCGCCGCCCACGACCTTGCCGACCTGGTCGAGCACCAGCGTCATCGCACCGCCACCCGCGCCCCGTCGCCGGCGGTCCGGTCCTCGAGCCAGCCGGAAAGCCGTTCGCGGGTCTCCTTCGATATGTGCAGGCCGAGCTTGGAGCGGCGCCACAGAACGTCCTCCAGGGACACCGCCCACTCCTCATTTTTGAGATGGGCCAGCTCCGCCTCGTAGACGCCGTCGCCCAGGTGCTCTCCCAGCCCGCCGAGGTCGCGGGCGCCGTCCAGGATCCGCTCGACCCGGGTTCCATAGGCGCGCGCGTAGCGCCGGGCGAGCGCGGCCGGCAGCCAGGGCCGGGCGGCCTGGAGCTCGGCCAGGAAGCGCTCGAAATCGGCCCCCGGCAGGTCGCCGCCGGGCAGTACGGCTCGCTCCGTCCAGACCTGCCGCGAGAACCCCAGGAACGGCTGCAGCTTCGCGAGCGCGTGCTCGGCCAGTTTCCGGTAGGTCGTGATCTTGCCGCCGAAGATCGACATCAACGGCGCCCGTCCCTCGCCGCCGTCGATGTCGAACACGTAGTCGCGGGTCACGGCGGAGGCGTTCTCGCTGGCGTCCTCATACAGCGGCCGGACGCCCGAAAAGGTCCAGACCGAGTCCTCCGGGCGCACCGGATTGGCCAGGTAGCGGTTTACGGCGTCGCAGAGGTAAGCGGTCTCGGCCTCGGTGATCCGCGCGGCGGCGGGATCCCCCTGGTAGGGGACCTCCGTCGTGCCGATCAGCGAGAAGTCTTGTTCGTAGGGGATCACGAACACCACGCGCCGGTCGCTGTGCTGCAGGATATAGGCCTGCTCGCCCTCGAACAGCCGCGGCACCACGAAATGACTGCCCTTGACCAGGCGCAGACCGCTGCGCCGGCGCACGTCGGCGACGTCGTCCGAGACCCCGGTGACCCAGGGGCCGGCCGCGTTGATCAGGGCGCGCGCCCGCACCTGATAGGCGGCGGCGCCGCCGGTCGGCGCCAGGGTGGCCTGCCACAGGCCGTCCTGCCGCCGGGCCTCGGTGAAGCGGGTGCGCACCCGGATCTCCGCGCCCCGCTCGGCGGCATCCAGGACGTTGAGCACCACCAGGCGGGCATCCTCCACCCAGCAGTCGGAATAGCAGAACGCCTTGGTGAAGCTGTCGGCGAGCGGCCGGCCGGCCGGGTCGTGCCGCAGGTCGATGGCGTGCGAGCCCGGCAGCATCTCCCGCCCGCCCAGGTGATCGTAGAGGAACAGCCCCAGACGCAGCATCCAGGCCGGCCGCAGCTCCCGACTGTGCGGCAGCACGAAGGTCATCGGCCGGATGATGTGCGGCGCGGCCCTGAGCAGCACCTCGCGTTCGATCAAGGCTTCGCGGACCAGGCGGAATTCGTAGTATTCGAGGTAGCGCAGCCCGCCGTGGATCAGCTTGGTGCTGGCCGAGGAGGTGGCGCCGGCCAGGTCGTCCTGCTCGCAGAGCAGCACCTTGAGGCCGCGCCCGGCGGCGTCGCGCGCAATGCCGGCACCATTGATGCCGCCGCCCACGATCAGCAGATCATAAGGCCCGTCTTCGGCCGAAACTGGGCCGGTCAACTGGCGCCCTCCCCCATGCGGTCCGTTGCGAGCGTTACTTGCCGCCGTGCTACCGCCTGCCTCGGTGGGTGCTACCTGCACCCTTGATTTCGAACCTTAGACCCGGGGCTGGCACTTCACAATCGAAAGTTATTGCCACGAGAATGTCAGAAAGTGAAAAAGTGCGGGTTTCTGTTTCGCGTGCCGGTCCGCGGCTTTATTCGGCTGCCGCGGCCTCGGGTTCGGCGACCTGGACCGAGACTCCGGCGGCGCCCAGCATGTCCCGCATGGCGGCCGGCGGCGGGCGATCGGTGAACAGGACGTCGATCTGGGACAGGTTGCCGAGCCGCACCATGGCGCTGCGACCGAACTTGCTGTGGTCGGCGGCCAGGAAGACCTGGCGCGAGTGTTCGATGATGGTCTGGGCGACCCGCACCTCGCGGTAGTCGAAATCGAGCAGCTCGCCCTCGTCGTCGATCCCGCTGATGCCGATGATGCCGATGTCCACCTTGAACTGGCGGATCAGGTCGATCGTGGCCTCGCCGACGATGCCGCGGTCGCGCGGGCGTACGACGCCGCCGGCGACGATCACCTCGAAATCCGCCTTGCCGCTCATGATGCCGGCGACGTTGAGGTTGTTGGTGATGATGCGCAGCCCCGCATGGTCCAGGAGCGCCTTGGCGACCTCCTCGGTCGTCGTGCCGATGTTGATGAACAGCGAGGCATGGTCGGGGATGTGCCGGGCGACCTCGCGGGCGATCCGCTTCTTTTCCTCGAGGCACAGCACCTGGCGGGTCGAATAGGACAGGTTCTCGACGCTCGACGGCAGGCCGGCGCCGCCGTGGTAGCGCTGCAGCCTGGCGTCCTCGCAGAGCTCGTTGATGTCGCGCCGAATGGTCTGCGGCGTGACCTCGAGCTGCTGGGCCAGGGCCTCGATGGAAACGAAGCCGTGGCGCCGCACGAGGCTCAATATGTGGTTCTGGCGCCGGTCGCGCGCGCTCATGACAAGGCCTTTCGGTAGGGGGCGAGGATACTGCAAAACGGCGCGGGATGCGAAGCGCCACTTGGAGGGCGGGCCCTCGGGTCGATTTTGCGCTGCCGCATTAAGGGCATCTTAACTCCATTTGTGCTCACTGGTTCCAGCTACCCCGGGCCCGGCGTTTTGCGTATGCGAAGAAGCGTCTTGCCCGACTCCAAGGGCTTGGCTAGAGTGCGCTTCCAATAATTGCCGCGTTGCAGCATGGCATGTCGGAATTTCGCGGAGCCAACATGGCGGAGATGACCAGGATGGACCCACGGCACGGTTATTATCTCGAAGATCTTTCCGTCGGCATGTCCGAGGCTTTTGCCAAGACCGTGACGGATTCCGACATCCTCGGGTTCGCGGACATCACCGGCGATACCAACCCGGTCCATCTCGACCACGATTTCGCGGCGGACACCATGTTCAAGGAGCGTATCGCCCATGGCATGCTGTCGGCCGGCTTCATCTCGGCGGTGCTGGGCACGCGCCTGCCGGGGCCGGGCTGCATCTACCTGAGCCAGTCGCTCAGGTTCCGCGCGCCGGTCATGATCGGCGATTACGTGGAGGCCAGCGCCACCGTCAAGGAAGTGAACCGCGAGAAGCAGCGCATTGTCCTCGAGACCGTCTGCAAGGTGGGCGACAAGGTGGTGCTCGACGGCGAGGCCCTGCTCATGGTTTCCCGCCGGGCGGACCTGATCAACGCAGCTGAGTGAACGGCCGCCCGCGCACTTCCGGCTTTACCCCCCTATCCAGGAACCCGCTGCCGGGCTAGTTTGCTGCCCGGCCAGAAGCTTAGGCGCGGGAAGATATGGCGATTTTCCGGCACACCGACGATCTACCGCCCGAGGCCCGCGGCGGCGTGGTGGCGATCGGCAACTTCGACGGTGTGCACCTGGGCCACCGGACCCTGCTCGCCGAGGGACTGCGGCTGGCGGAGGGCCTGGACGTACCGCTCGGCATCCTGACCTTCGAGCCCCATCCCCGCTCGGTGTTCCGGCCGCAGGACCCGACGTTCCGCCTGACGCCCCTGCGCGCCAAGACACATGCCCTGGAGGCCTTGGGGGTCGAGCATCTCTACGTCCTGCATTTCGACACCGACTTCGCGGCCGAGACCGCCGAGGCCTTCGTGCGCAAGATCCTGGTCGAGGGTTTGGCCGCCCGCCACGTCGTGGTCGGCCAGGATTTCCGCTTCGGACACAAGCGGGTCGGCGACGCGGCGCTGCTCGAGGCGTTGGGCCGGAACCTGGGATTCGGCGTGAGCGCCCTGGCGCCGATCGCCGCCGAGGACGGCGTGATCTTTTCCTCCTCGACGATCCGGCGCTGCCTGCGCGACGGCCAGCCCGCCGAGGCGGCCCGCCTGCTCGGCCGGCCCTGGCAGATCGAGGGCCGGGTCGAGCACGGCGACGAGCGCGGCCGCGCGCTGGGCTTTCCCACGGCGAACCTGGGCATCGACGACTATCTGGTGCCGGCACTGGGCGTCTATGCGGTGCGGGTGATGATCGACGAGGCCGAGGACGGCGCCTGGCAGACCGGCGTGGCCAATCTGGGCCGCCGGCCGACGGTGGACGGCAGCCGTATCCTTCTGGAAGTCCATCTGTTCGATTTCGCGGGCGATCTCTATGGCCGCCACCTGCGCGTCCAGCTGATCGACTTCCTGCGCCGGGAAAAGAAGTTTGACGGCCTGGAGGGTTTGCGGGCACAAATCGCCGAGGATTGCCGCCAGGCCCGAGCGATTCTGGCTCGCCAGCATGCCCACGGCCGGCCGTAGGCGCGGTGCCACCCAGAGAGATGGAGCGAGAGAGTCTCGCCATGAGCGTCGACTACAAAGATACCGTGTTTCTGCCGAAGAGCGAGTTTCCGATGCGCGCGGGCCTGCCCAAGCGCGAGCCGGAGATCCTGGCGCGCTGGCAGGAGATGAGGCTCTTCGACCGCCTGCGCGAGACCGCCCGGGGCCATGAGAAATTCATCCTGCACGACGGCCCGCCCTACGCCAACGGCCACCTGCACATGGGCCACGCGCTCAACAAGATCCTCAAGGACGTGATCAACCGCTCCCAGCAGATGCTGGGCAAGGACGCCCACTACGTGCCGGGCTGGGACTGCCACGGCCTGCCGATCGAATGGAAGATCGAGGAGGGCTACCGGGCCAAGGGCAAGGACAAGGACCAGGTCGCGTCGGTCGATTTTCGCCGCGAGTGCCGCGACTTTGCCAGCCACTGGATCGAGGTCCAGACCGAGGAGTTCAAGCGGCTCGGCGTCGAGGGCGACTGGGAGCAGCCCTATACCACCATGGCCTATGCCGCCGAGGCGCAGATCGTACGCGAGATCGGCAAGTTCCTGATGAACGGGGGGCTCTATGCCGGCGCCCGGCCGGTGCTCTGGTCGGTGGTCGAGAAGACCGCGCTCGCCGACGCCGAGGTCGAGTACCACGACCATACCTCGACGACCATCTGGGTCAGGTTTCCGGTGGTCCGGGCCGGCGACCCCGCGCTCGAGGGCGCCTCGGTGGTGATCTGGACCACGACGCCCTGGACGATCCCGGGCAACCGGGCGGTCGCTTTCGACCGTGCCTCGGCCTATGGGGTCTGGCAAGTCGAGACGGTGACGGAGGTGAGCGGCGCCGTGGCCGGCGAGAAGCTGGTCGTCGCGGACGAGCTGGCCGAGTCCCTGCGCCAGGCCGTCGGCATCGAGACGTGGCAACGCCTCGGCGGGGCCGAGGGTTTGGCCGATACGGTGCTCGCCCACCCCTTCCGCGGCCGGGGCTATGACTTTCCCGTGCCGATCCTGCCGGCCGGCTTCGTGACCATGGAGCAGGGCACCGGCTTCGTGCATATTGCGCCGGGCCACGGCGCCGACGACTTCGAGCTGGGCCAGACGCACGGTATCGAGGTGCCTCATACGCTCGACGCCGCGGGCGTCTTCCTGGACCGCGTGCCGCTCTTCGCCGGCAAGACCGTCTATACCCACGAGGGCAAGGCCGGCGACGCCAACGGCGCCGTGTTGGTCGAGCTGGAAGACGCGGGCGCGCTGCTCTCCAAGGGCCGGCTGACGCACAGCTATCCGCACTCCTGGCGCTCCAAGGCGCCGCTCATCTTCCGCAACACGCCGCAGTGGTTCATCTCCATGGAGACCAACGACCTGCGCAGGAAGGCGCTCGCGGCGATCGACGCGACCCGCTTCGTGCCGGCTTCCGGGCGCGACCGTCTCTATGGCATGATCGAGCAGCGCCCGGACTGGTGCGTCTCGCGCCAGCGGCTCTGGGGCGTGCCGCTGCCGCTCTTCGTCCACAAGCAGAGCGGCGAGCCGCTGCGCGACCAGGCGGTCATCGACCGGGTCGCCGCGGCCTTCGAGGCCGAGGGCGCGGATGCCTGGTTCGCCAGCGATCCGCAGCGCTTCCTGGGCAACGACCACAAGGCCGAGGACTACGATCAGGTGACCGACGTGGTCGAGGTCTGGTTCGATTCCGGCTCGACCCACAGCTTCGTGCTGGAGGCCCGGCCGGACCTCGAGTGGCCGGCCTCGCTCTACCTCGAGGGCTCGGACCAGCACCGCGGCTGGTTCCATTCCTCGCTGCTGGAGTCCGCCGGCACGCGCGGGCGCGCACCCTACGAGGCCGTGCTGACCCACGGCTTCGTGCTCGACGAGCAGGGCCGCAAGATGTCCAAGTCGCTCGGCAACGTGGTCTCGCCCCATGACATCATCGCCCAGAACGGCGCCGACATCCTGCGCCTCTGGGTGGTCGCGTCGGACTATGCCGAGGACATCCGTATCGGATCCGAGATCCTGCGCTATCAGGTCGACTCCTACCGGCGGCTGCGCAACACCCTGCGCTACCTGATCGGCAACCTGGCCGGCTTCGAGGACTCCGAGCGCCTGCCGGTCGCCGAGATGCCGGAGCTCGAGCGCTGGGTGCTGCACCGGCTGTCCGAGCTGGACGAGATCATGCGCAGGGACTGCGACGACTTCGATTTTCACGACGTCTATCAAGCGCTGCACACCTTCTGCGCCGTCGACCTCTCGGCCTTCTACTTCGACATCCGCAAGGACTCGCTCTACTGCGACCGCCCCGACTCGGCCGGGCGCAGGGCCTGCCGCACGGTGCTCGACCACGTGTTCTCCTGCCTGACCGCCTGGCTCGCGCCGATCCTCTGCTTCACCGCCGAGGAGGCCTGGTGGGCGCGCGGCGGCGGGCCGGAGGAGAGCGTGCACCTGCGGCTCTTCCCCGAGGTGCCGGGCGCGTGGCGCGATGACGCGCTGGCCGAGAAGTGGGCCAAGGTCCGCGAGGTGCGCCGCGTGGTGACCGGCGCCTTGGAGGTCGAGCGCGCCGAGAAGCGCATCGGCTCGTCGCTCCAGGCCCACCCGCTGGTCCACGTCGGGGCGCCGGAGCTGCGCGAGGCGCTCGACGGCCTGGACCTGGCCGACATCGCGATCACATCGGACCTGACCCTATCGGATCAGGCCGCGCCGGCGGAGGCCTTCACCGTGGAGGAGGTGCCGGGCGTGGCGGTCGTGGTCGGGCCGGCCGGCGGCGAGAAATGCCAGCGCTGCTGGAAGGTGCTGCCCGAGGTCGGCGGCCATGACGACGTTCCGGGTACCTGCGATCGCTGCGCCGACGCGGTGCGGCGTCTGGGTGGGCCGGGGCACTAGGGCCGGGCGCCGTGGAGCGGATCCGGACACAGCTCGCCCTGGGCCTGGCGGCCGCGGTCCTGCTGCTCGACCAGCTCACCAAGTGGCTGATCGTCGCGGTGGTCATGCAACCGCCACGAGTAGTCGAGGTTACCGGCTTCTTCAACCTCGTTCTGACCCACAACACGGGCATCAGCCTGGGCATGTGGTCGGGAGCGTCGCCCTGGAAGCCCTGGGTGTTGAGCGGACTGGCGCTGGCCATCGTGGCCGGCCTGCTGGTCTGGCTGCGGCGCCAGGTCCGGACGCTGCCGGCCGTGGCCATCGGGCTGGTCGTCGGCGGGGCGATCGGCAACGTGGTCGACCGGTGGCACGCCCCCGGTGTGATAGACTTTCTCGACTTCCACGCCTTCGGCTGGCACTGGTGGGCCTTCAACGTCGCGGACAGCGCGATTTCGGTGGGCGTCGTCCTGCTGGTATTCGATGGCTTGTTCCTGGACCGCGAGGAGAGTACATAGAGCAACGAAATGCATAGACTGGAGAGAACGAGGCGCGTAATGAAAGCCGATCGGCCACTGGGGATGGCGGCGGTAGGCTTGCTTGTGGCGCTCACCGCCTGCGAAGGCGTAAAGGAGCAATTCGGGATTGGCAAGCAGGCGCCGGACGAGTTTCGGGTCGAGGCGCGCGCGCCTTTGAGCATGCCGCCGACGTCCCC
>CAMYMY010000089.1 GCA_947259625.1 uncultured Kiloniellales bacterium
CCCTGTGGCAAATACCACACCCGACCCCGAGTGGGCTCGATAAGGTTCGCGGCGAGGCAACGCACTTCGAACGAGTCGGGTCTTTGGGAACCGAGAGAGTGGCAGAATCGAAGAAATCGCGAAATTCGCCGGGTCCCAGTCCTGCGCGCTTGCCGTCGGGCCCATCCCTGGCGCCCTTGGCGGCGCGATCGTGACGTCGGAGGTGCGTTAGGATATGGCCCGGATCGACGTCGAGACATTGCTTCAGGAGATCTCCGAAGACCTTCCGTGCGGCGAGGATCTCGAGTACGACGCCGAGTTCGGGGAACTGGAACGCGCCGCGCGGGGCAAGCCCGAGCAGACGATAGGCGATACCTCCGTGCCGGCCGAGGACCCGAACTGGCAAAACGTACAGGAAAAGGCGGTCCAACTGCTTTCGCGCACCAAGGATCTGCGCGTTCTGAGCTACCTGACCAGGGCACAGCTGGATACGGAAGGCCTGGTCGGCCTGAACGACTGCCTCTATTTGATCGGCCAAACTCTCGAACGATACTGGGACATGGTCTACCCACAGCTGGACCCGGAAGACGACAACGATCCAACCTTGCGGGTCAACACCATCATGTCGCTGTGCGACGCGGACACGGTGCTGCGCGCCCTGCGCGAGGCGCCCCTGGTCAGCTCGCGAAGCTTCGGCCGGTTCAGCTACCGGGACATCGCCGTGGCCAACGGTGAAATCGCGCCGGCGGAGTCCTCGGGCGGCGAGCTGCCCGACATGTCGGCGATCAACGCGGCCTTCAAGGAATGCGACCTGGAAGAGTTGCAGGCGACTGCGGCGGCGTCGAGGGAGGCACAGGAACGGGCCGACACGATCGAGAACTTCGTGACCGACAAGGTCGGGTCGGGAAATGCGCCCAACCTGAGCGAACCGAGAAACATCCTCAAGGCCATTCAGCGCATTCTCGGCGAGAAGCTGTCGGAGCGCGGGGCGGGCGACCCGGCTGCGGCGCAGGATAGCCAAGAGGCGGAGGGGATTGGCGCCATGGACAACGGCACGGAGCCTTCGGGCGGTGCGGCGGGGGTTGCGGTCGGTGGCCGGATCGCCAGCCGGGACGACGTGATCCGGGTGCTCGACAAGGTCTGCGAGTACTACGAGCGCAACGAGCCTTCCAGCCCGGTCCCGGTGCTCTTGCGGCGGGCTAGACGACTGGTGTCGAAGGACTTCATGGAGATCCTGCGCGATCTGGTTCCCGACGGCGTGGCGCAGGCCGAGAACATCCGCGGCGCTGACAGCGAAGGTGTTTAGGAGTAGGATTCGGAATCGGATAATCGGATAGTAGCAGGAAGGTGGGGCCGCTTGACGCGCGGCCTCATAGACAAAGGAGGCGGCCAACATGGCAAAGCAGAGTAGTCAGAAGTTCATCGCGCGGAACCGAGCGCCGCGCGTGCAGATCGAATACGATGTCGAGCTCTACGGCGCGGAAAAGAAGGTCCAGCTACCCTTCGTGATGGGCGTGTTGGCCGATCTGTCGGGCAAGCCGGAAGAGGCCCTGCCCGCCGTCGCCGATCGTAAGGCCTTGGAAATCGACGTCGATAATTTCAACGACCGCTTGAAGGCGATGAAACCTCGTGTCGCTTTTCAGGTTCCCAATACGCTGACGGGCGACGGCAACCTGAATCTCGATGTTACCTTCGAGAGCATGGACGATTTCTCGCCCGCCGCCGTAGCTCGCAAGGTGGGGGCGCTGCGCAAGCTGCTCGAGGCACGGACCCAGCTTTCGAACTTGGTGACCTATATGGATGGCAAGACCGGCGCTGAGGAGTTGATCGCCAAGGTCATGCAGGATCCGGCCTTGCTGCAATCACTGGTATCGGCGCCAAAGCCCGAAGAAGAGGCAGCGACAGAGGAGGGTTCAGATGGCTGACGTTGACACGGAAAAACAAGTGCAAGCCGAAGCCGAAACGATCGAGGCCGACGAATTCAGCACGCTGCTGACCAAGGAATTCCGACCCAAGTCGGACCGCACCAAGGAAGCGGTCGAGACCGCCGTGCAGACCCTGGCGGAATACGTCCTCGCCGATTCGACCGTGGTTTCGAGCGACACCGTAAATTCGATCGAAGCGATCATCGCCGAGATCGATCGAAAGCTGACCGAGCAGGTCAACCTGATCCTGCACCACGAGGACTTCCAGAAGCTCGAGGGTGCCTGGCGCGGCCTGCATTACATGGTCAACAACACCGAATCCGACGAGATGCTGAAGATCCGCGTCTTCAACATCTCCAAGAAGGATCTGCACAAGACCTTGAAGAAGTTCAAGGGCACGGCTTGGGATCAGAGCCCGATCTTCAAGAAGGTGTACGAGGAGGAGTACGGCCAGTTCGGCGGCGAGCCCTATGGCTGCCTCGTCGGCGACTACCACTTCGATCACAGTCCGCCCGATGTCGAGCTCCTGAACGAGATGAGCCAGGTCTGCGCTGCCTCCCACTCTCCCTTCATCACTGGAGCCGCGCCCTCGCTCATGCAGATGGATAGCTGGCAGGAGCTGACCAACCCGCGGGACCTGACGAAGATTTTCCAGACTGCGGAGTATGCGTCCTGGCGCTCTCTGCGCGAGTCGGAGGATTCCCGCTACATCGGGCTCGCCATGCCGCGGTTCCTGGCGCGGCTGCCCTACGGCGCGAAGACGGACCCGGTCGAGGAGTTCGATTTCGAAGAGGATGCCGAGGGTGCCGACCACCAGAAGTACACCTGGGCGAACTCCGCCTATGCCATGGCGACGAACATCAACAAGTCGTTCAAGCTGTATGGCTGGTGCTCGAGGATCCGGGGCATCGAGTCCGGCGGCTCCGTGGAAGGCCTGCCCACCCACACCTTCCCGAGCGACGACGGCGGCGTCGACATGAAGTGTCCGACCGAGATCGCGATCAGCGACCGGCGCGAGGCGGAGCTCGCGAAAAACGGATTTATGCCCTTGATTCACAAGAAGAACTCCGACTTTGCCGCGTTCATCGGCGCCCAGTCGCTGCAGAACCCGGCGGAGTACGACGATCCGGACGCCACGGCCAATGCGAACCTGGCGGCGCGTCTGCCGTATCTTTTCGCGACCTGCCGTTTTGCGCACTACCTCAAGTGCATTGTCCGGGACAAGATCGGCTCGTTCAAGGAACGTGCCGATATGCAGACCTGGCTCAATAATTGGATCCTCAATTACGTGGACGGCGATCCGGCCAATTCGAGCGAGGAGACGAAAGCCCGGAAACCGCTTGCCGCGGCCGAGGTGGTCGTCGAAGAAGTCGAGGGCAATCCTGGGTACTACACCTCGAGATTCTATCTCAGACCTCACTATCAACTCGAGGGGCTCACGGTATCGTTACGGTTGGTCTCGAAATTGCCCTCGGCCAAGGCCGCTTGACGGTCGGTCGAGGGTAGCCCCGCCCGAAAACGAACGACCTGGGCGGCAGCGAACTGAGGGGCACGGAAACTTTAGGTAAGCCGCAGGACCTACAGGAAGGCTACGCAATAGACTGGAAACGGAAAGGAACGGGCGATGTCTGTAGACATGTTCTTGAAGATCGATGGCGTTGACGGCGAGTCGAAGGACTCGGAACACAAGGGTGAGATCGACATACTGGCGTGGAGCTGGGGCCTGTCGCAAAGCGGGTCGACCCACATGGGCGGCGGCAGCGGTGCCGGCAAGGTCAACGTCCAGGATATCTCGATCACGAAGTGGGTCGACAAAGCGTCGCCCAACCTCATGAAGTACTGCTGTAACGGCAAGCACTTCAAGGAGGCGCTCCTGACGGTGCGCAAGGCCGGGGAAAAGCCGCTCGAGTACGTCAAGATCAAGATGGAAGGCTTGATCGTTTCCTCGGTTTCGACCGGCGGCAGCGGCGGCGAGGACCGTCTCACGGAGAACGTCTCCCTGAACTTCGGCAAGGTCGGCTTCGAGTATCAGCCGCAGAAGGACGACGGATCGAAGGATGGCGGAGCCGTCCCGATGGTCTGGAACATCAAGGAGAACAAGGAAGAAGGATAGCCGTTCGCGGCGCCGTCCCGGCCGTTCGCGAAGGTGGCCCGTAAGGAGGTGCGCGTTCGTCCGGTCGCTGGGTCCGGCGCGACAACCGGGATGGATGTCGTAGCGCTTAGGCTGGCTGCCGTTTTAGCCGGCCAGCCGGGCGCGCCCGGCCCCGTCTTGTACCGTCGATAACCCGGGGAGGGGTCGCCATGTTTGCGGAACAGAACCTGCACGAAGGCAGTCTCGAGGAGTCCTTGACGCAGCTCCAGGAGCAGGTGCGCAAGGATCCCGCCAACGCGAGCCATCGTGTTTTCCTGTTCCAGTTGCTGGTCGTCCTGGGCGACTGGAATCGTGCCGCCACGCAGTTGAAGGTGGCCGGCGAGCTCGACGCCGGCACGCTCGCCATGGTTCAGACCTATCGCGAGGCCCTGCGCTGCGAGGTGCTTCGGGCGAACATCTTTGCGGGTAACAGCACACCTTTGGTGTTCGGCAAGCCGGAAAAGTGGGTGGCTCTTCTGATCGAGGCACTGCGCCCGACAGCCAAGGGCGACCACGCCGGTGCGCAGGCGTTGCGCGAGGAGGCCTTCGACCTCGCGCCGGCGACCTCCGGTACGATCGACGGTCAGGCCTTCGAATGGATCGCCGACGCCGACCAGCGGCTGGGCCCGGTCCTGGAGGTCATCGTCAACGGCGCCTACTATTGGGTTCCCTTCGACCGCATTCGGGAAATTCGCGTCGAGGAGCCCGCCGACCTGCGCGATCTCGTCTGGATGCCGGTGCAGCTCATCTGGTCCAACGGCGGTGGTACGGTCGGACTGGTCCCGACCCGCTACCCGGGCTCGGAGGTCAATGACGACATGCTGGTGCGAATGAGCCGCAGGACCGAGTGGCTCGAGCTGGAAGCTGGCGTGTATCAAGGACTTGGCCAGCGGATACTGACCACGGACGCGGACGACTATCCGTTGATGGATGTCCGCCTGATCGCGCTCGACACGGGTGCTGAGGGCGAGGCGGCGGCGGCGCCTGGCGCCGACGAGCCGGTCGCAGGGGACTAGGATGGCGGAGCTGACGCCCAAGGAACGCCTTCAGCCGTCTCTCCTGGATCGGTTGACCGACAACGAGCCGGACCAACAGCAGGAAGCCCGCGAAAAGCGCGTCCTGTCGATGCGCAAGCTGCGCGAGAGCGTCCAGCGCGATCTCGCCTGGCTGCTCAACTCCGGCAACCTCGAGACGGTCCAGGATTTGGAGGATTATCCCCTGGTGAGCCATTCGGTGGTCAATTACGGTCTGCCGGACCTGGCAGGCCGGGCCGCCTCGGGCTTGGACCTGGCCGGGGCGGAGCGCATGCTGCGGCAAGCGATCTGGGACTTCGAGCCGCGCATTCTGCGCAACACGGTCAAGGTCCGTTCCGTGGTCGCCAGCGACCAGATGAACCGCAACGCCGTGGCTTTCGAGATCGAAGGCGATCTGTGGGCCCAGCCGGTCCCCTTGCACCTTTTCCTGAGGACAGAGGTCGATCTGGACTCCGGCAGCTTTTCCATCTCGGACTCCACTGCGTCGGGAACCCGCTGATGGATCCCAGGCTGCTGCGCTATTACAACCGCGAGCTCCAGCACATTCGGGAAATGTGCGGCGAGTTCGCGAAGGAGTACCCCAAGATCGCCGCGCGGCTCGGGCTCGAGGGTTTCGAGTGCGCCGACCCCTATGTCGAGCGGCTCCTGGAAGGCTTCGGTTACATGGCCGCGCGGGTGCAGTTGAAGGTCGACGCGGAGTTTCCGCGCTTCACCCAGCATCTGCTCGACATGGTCTACCCGCATTATCTTGCGCCGATGCCGTCCATGGCCATGGTCCAATTCCAGCCGGATCTGACCGAGGGTGCGTTGGGCGAGGGCTTTGTCGTGCCGCGCGGCAGCGTGTTGCGCTCTCGCCTGGGCAAGGGGGACCAGACTCCCTGCGACTACCGCACGGCGCATGACGTGACGCTCTGGCCGCTGGAGTTGGTCGAGGCCGAATATCTGGGGTCGACGGCGGCGGTTGCGGCGCTCGGCATCACCGACCTGTCGGGGGTGAAGGCCGGTTTCCGGTGGCGTTTTCGGACCACGGCGGGCCTGACCTTCGACCAGCTTCCGCTGGACAGTCTGCAGCTCTATCTGCGGGGCACCGAGGAACTGCCCATGCGCCTGTTCGAACAGCTGCTCGCCAATCCGCTGGCGGTCGTTCTGCAGCCGGCGAAGGGCTCGGGAAAGTGGCGCGAGGTGGTCACCAAGACCAACATCCGCGCGCTCGGCTTCGACGACGACCAAGCCTTGCTACCCTACGGCCCGCGCTCGTTCCAGGGCTATCGCTTCCTGCAGGAGTACTTTGCCTTTCCCGAGCGCTACATGATGGTCGAACTGAACGATTTGGGGGCCGGTGTGCGCCGCTGCACGGACAACGAACTCGACATCCTCGTTTTGCTGAACAGCAGCGACCCGGTTCTGGACAACACTATCGATGCCTCGCACTTCGCCCTGTTCTGCGCACCGGCGATCAATCTGTTCGAGAAGCGGGCCGACCGGATCCACCTGACCGACAGACAGACCGAGCATCACATCGTCCCGGACCGGAGCCGGCCGATGGACTTCGAGGTCTATGGTCTGACGGAGGTTCTGGGGTTCGGCACGAGCGCCGACCACAAGCAGGAGTTTCGGCCGTTCTACGGCACCAGCGACGTGGCCAATTACAGCGAAAACCTGGCCTATTACACGTTGCATCGCACCCCCCGCGTCTTGTCGTCCCGGCAGCGTGGCCATGGCCCCCGGTCCAGTTACATCGGCAGCGAAGTGTTCGTGTCCCTGGTCGATGCCAATGAGGCGCCCTACAGCGGCAACCTCCGCCAACTGGCGCTCACGACGCTCTGCACCAACAGGGACTTGCCTTTGCACATGCCGGTGGGGGCGGCCAAGACCGATTTCACGATGGAATCGGGTGCGCCGGTCGAGTCGGTTCGTTGTCTTGCCGGGCCCACTAGGCCCCGGCCCTCGCACGCCCAGCGCGAGGTAGCATGGCAACTGATCAGCCATCTTTCGCTCAACTACCTGTCGCTGACGGACCACGACCAGGATCAAGGCGCCGGCGCGCTGCGTCAGCTGCTGGGGCTCTACGGCGCGACCAGCGAGGCCTCGATCAGGAAGCAGATCGACGGGGTCGTCTCGGTGGCCTCGAGGCCGGTCAACCGGCGTGTCCTGGGGTCCGGCCCGATCTCCTTCGCCCGTGGGCTCGAGGTCGCGGTGACCCTGGACGAGTCGGCCTTCGAGGGAACCGGGATCTTTCTACTCGGTGTCGTGCTCGAACAGTTCTTTGCGCGATACGTTTCCATAAACTCATTCACCGAAACGGTCCTGAAATCGATGGACCGCGGCGAGGTCATGCGATGGTCGCCCAGGATCGGACAGCGGCACGTGCTGTAAGGCTCGGCCGGGCCCTACAGCAGGAGCCCTACCGCTACGATTACTTCCAGGCGGTGCGCAATCTCGAATGCGTCAACCTCGACAAACCGAGGGTCGGCTGGTCCCTGCGGCCGGTGGACGATCCCGTTCGCCTGGGACAGCAGCCGTCCCTGGCCTTCGCGGCCTCGGCCCTGGCCTCCTTCGAGCTCGCCAAGAACGGGCGTCCGCCGCGGCTGTCGGGTTATTTTTTCGGGCTATTGGGCCCGAACGGACCGCTGCCCACTCATTTGACGGAATACGCCTACGACCGCTTGCGAAATGCCCACGATCCGACTTTCGCCCGCTTTCTCGACGTGTTTCACCACCGTATGCTGACGTTGTTCTATCGCGCTTGGGCGAACGCCCGGCCAACGGTCAGCTTCGACCGGCCGGACGCCGACTGGTTCGGCGTCTACCTTGGCTCGCTGTGCGGCCTGGGTATGGAGAGCCTGCGCAACCGCGACGCGGTGCCCGACTTCGCCAAGCTGCATTACGCGGGACGGCTGGCCTGCCCGACCCGCCATGCCGAGGGCCTGCAGGCGATCATCGCGGATTTCTTCAGGCTTCCCGCCCGCATCAAGGAGTTCGTCGGCGCCTGGATGGACCTGCCGGAGAACGGGCGTTGCCGGCTCGGCGAGTCGCCGGAAACCGGAACGCTGGGTCTGACCGCGATCGCCGGCGCGCGCGTCTGGGGCTGCCAGCAGAAGTTCCGGATCGTGCTGGGGCCGGTGGATTTCGCCCACTATCAACGCCTTCTGCCGGGAGGCGACAGCTTGCGCCGTCTGGTCGCATTGGTGCGGAACTATACAGGCGAAGAGTTGAACTGGGATCTCAATTTGATCCTGAAACGGGAGGAGGTGCCGGCCCTGAAGCTGGGTGGGTCGGGACGATTGGGTTGGTCCACGTGGCTCGGCCGAAGGCCGGCCGAAAGCGACGCCGACGATCTGATGTTGGACCCCTTGACCCATGCCGCATGACGGCGGCGGCTTCCACCGGAGATGCTCGATCAACCGGCCGGTTCGGCGGATTGAGGGAGACGGGAACCAGCAAAACAAATAGGCGTCGGGCGATCTGACTGCGATCGCGCCGATGCCGGGGGAGATTGCAAATGCCTGAGATCAGTCGCACTGCCCTGTTCGGCAAGCTGAACAGCCTTGGCTACAAGTCCATCGAGAGCGCCACCGTGTTCTGCAAGATGCGTGGCAATCCCTATGTCGAACTCGTGCACTGGCTGCACCAGATCCTGCAGCTGCAGGATTCCGACCTGCACCGGATCATCAAGCAGTTCAACCTCGAGCCGTCCCGCGTCGCGCAGGACCTGACCGCCGCTCTGGACCGGTTGCCGCGCGGATCGACCTCCATCTCGGACCTGTCCGCCCACATCGAGGAGGCGGTTGAGCGGGGCTGGGTCTACGGCACGCTGCTGTTCGGCGAACCCCAGGTGCGCACCGGCTATCTGGTGTTCGGCATCCTCAAGACCCCCGGTCTGCGCAACGCTCTGCTCGGCATGTCCCGCGAGTTCGAGAAGGTCAAGCTGGACACCCTGGGCGACCGCTTCGACGAGGTCGTCGGCGGATCGCCCGAGGACGCGCTCGCGGCCTCGGACGGCTTCCAGGTCGGCGGCGGCGCTGCGCCCGGTGAGGCGAGCGGCGCCATGGCGCCCTCGCAGATGGGCAAGCAGGAGGCGCTGCGCCAGTTCTCCGTCGACCTGACCGAAAAGGCGCGCAAGGGCGAACTCGACCCCATCGTCGGCCGCGACGAGGAGATCCGCCAGATCGTCGACATCCTGATGCGGCGCCGGCAGAACAACCCGATCCTGACCGGAGAGGCGGGCGTCGGCAAGACGGCGGTGGTGGAGGGCTTCGCGCTACGCATCGCCTCGGGCGACGTGCCGCCGCCCTTGAGGGACGTCACCCTGCGCAGCCTCGACGTCGGCCTGCTGCAGGCGGGCGCCAGCATGAAAGGCGAGTTCGAGAATCGCCTGCGCCAGGTGATCGACGAGGTGCAGTCCTCGGAGAAGCCCATCATCCTGTTCATCGACGAGGCCCACACCCTGGTCGGCGCCGGCGGCGCGGCGGGCACCGGCGACGCGGCCAACCTGTTGAAACCGGCGCTGGCGCGTGGAACCCTGCGCACGGTGGCGGCGACCACCTGGGCCGAATACAAGAAGCACATCGAGAAGGACCCGGCGCTGACCCGCCGGTTCCAGTCGATCCTGGTCGACGAGCCCAGCGAGGAGAAGGCCATCCTGATGATGCGCGGAATCGCGTCCACCATGGAGCAGCATCACCGCGTGCAGATCCTCGACGAGGCGTTGGAGGCCGCGGTCAAGCTTTCGCACCGCTACATTCCGGCCCGCCAGCTGCCCGACAAATCGGTCAGCCTGCTGGATACCGCGAGCGCGCGGGTCGCGATCAGCCAGCACGCCGTTCCGGCCGAGGTCGACGACAGCCGTCGGCGCATCGAGGCGCTCGATACCGAGCTCGGGATCATCGGCCGCGAGAAGGCGGTCGGCGTCGAGACGGCGGCGCGCGAGGCCGAGGCCAACGACAAACTGATGGCCGAGAAGGACCGCCTGAAGCTCCTGGAGGAGCGCTGGGACGAGGAGAAGGGGTTGGTCGAGCAGATCCTGGAGCTGCGCGCCCAGCTGCGCGGCCACATCGGCAAGGTCGAAGGCACCGAAAGCGAGCTGGAGACGGCCGCCGACGAGGCCGCCGATTCCGTTGCGGTCGAGACCGGCGCCGAGGCCGCGCCCAAGGGCGATCTGTCCGAAGCCGAGCGGGCGGAGCTGTTGGGGCAGCTCAAGGGACTGCAGGCCGAGCTCGCCGATCTCCAGGGCGAGCAGCCGCTGATCCTGCCCAGCGTCGACCATCAGGCGGTCGCCTCCGTGGTCGGCGACTGGACCGGCATCC
>CAMYMY010000090.1 GCA_947259625.1 uncultured Kiloniellales bacterium
CTGCGGCGCGGCAGGCCCTCGGCCGTGCCGGCGGCGCGCGCGGCGCAGTACCCGGCGAGCGGACAGCGCCCGCAACGCGGGGTGCGCGGCAGGCAGAGCGTCGCGCCGAGGTCCATCATCGCCTGGGCGTAGTCGCCCGGCCGTTCCTCCGGGGTCAGGTCCGCGGCCAGGGCACGCAGCTCCGACTTGGCCGCGGGCAAGGGCGTTTCGACCGCGAAGAGCCGGGCGACCACCCGCTCCACGTTGCCGTCGACCACGGCGGCCGGCCGGCCGAAGGCGATGGCCGCGACCGCCGCCGCGGTGTAGGGGCCGATCCCGGGCAGCTTCAGGAGCTCGCCCTCGCTGTCGGGGAAGCGGCCGCCACGCTCTCCGGCGACGATTCGCGCGCAGCTATGCAGGTTGCGCGCCCGGGCGTAGTAGCCGAGGCCGGCCCAGGCGGTCAGCACCGCGTCGAGCGGCGCCGCGGCCAGATCCTCGACGCTGGGCCAACGGACCAGGAACGCGGCGAAATAGGGCCCGACGGCGGCAACGGTGGTCTGCTGCAGCATGATCTCGCTGAGCCATACCGTATAGGGATCGGCACGCCGCCCCGGCGGCGCGCGCCACGGCAGCGACCGCGCGTGGCGGTCGTACCAAGCCAACAGGTCGGTCGGCAATCTCGCCCTGGAGCTTGCAAGCGGGGCCATGGCTCCCTCATATACTGATGCAGTCCCCGGTGCCAGTGCGGCACCGGTTGAATCAAGAGACACACCGCGGGGGCCATGGCGAAACGACAGGCGGATAGGGACAAGGGCGGCGCGAGCCGGCGGCGCGGCGGCGCCCTGCGCGCCCTGGCCGCCAGCCTGCCCAAGGTGGCCGGCAAGGCCTTCGGCCGGCGCGGGCTCGCCGAGGGCGGCCTGATCGCCGACTGGCCGAGCATCGTTGGCGCCGAGCTGGCCGCGGTCTCCCTGCCGCGCGGGCTGTCGCGGGGCGGCGAGGGGACCTTGACGCTCCGCGTCGAATCGGCCCACGCGCTCGCCCTGCAGCATCTGGAGCCCCTGATGATCGAACGGGTCAACGGCTATCTCGGCTACCGCGCCGTGGCGCGGCTGCGCCTGCAGCAAGGACCACTCGGCAGGCACCGGTCCCCGGCCCGGCCGCAACCAGCGCCGCTCACACCGGCCGAAGAGGCCCGCCTGCGGGAGCAGACCGCCACGGTCGGCGACCCGGCGCTGCGCGGCGCACTCGAAAAGCTCGGCCGCGCGGTGCGGCAGGACACCGGCCGGGACGGCGATCCGTGACGTCCGGTTATGGTTACTATTTGGTTACCGATGGGCTCTACACTCGCCCAAATTCGGTCACAGAGACCGGGTCTCATCGGACCCTTGTCGAATCGGGCGCTGCCCACTAGCATGCACAATATATGGTAGGTGGACTATGAAACGTAGGCAGATACTGGTAACGGGCGCTGCGGCACTGGCAGTCCTTCCCGGCGTTCCGGCGCTCCTGCGCGTGCCGCGGGCACGGGCCGACGAGGTCCCGGTCACCGAAGAGGACCGGATCCTGGGCAACCCGGACGCCCCGATCACGATCATCGAGTACTCCTCGCTGACTTGCCCGCACTGCGCCCGGTTCCACCAGGACACCCTGCCGGAGGTCAAGAAGAACTGGATCGTGCCGGGCAAGGCGCGCCTGGTCTACCGCAACTTCCCGCTCGACGGCCTGGCGCTGCGCGCCGCGACGGTGGCGAGCTGCGTCGAGGGCGACGCCTACTTCAGCTTCCTGGACG
This sequence comes from uncultured Kiloniellales bacterium, assembly GCA_947259625.1. GTDB lineage: Bacteria > Pseudomonadota > Alphaproteobacteria > Kiloniellales > JAKSDN01 > CAMYKD01. Next base: position 1,769 of record CAMYMY010000090.1, read on the forward strand.
CCCTGTTCCGGGGCCAGTCGCAGTGGTCCCGGGCCAAGGACCCGACCGCCGCCCTGGCGCAAATCGCGCGTTTCGCTGGCATCGATCAAAAGGCCTTCGACGCCTGCATCTCGGACAAGGCGGAAATGGACCGAATCCTGAAGCAGAAGGTCGAGGGCTCGCAGGCCTACGACGTGGAATCGACGCCGACCTTCATCATCAACGGCGAAAAGGTGGAAGGGGCCCTCGGGCCGGCGCAGTTCGGCAAGGCGCTGGCAAAGGCGGAATAGGGGTCGATCTCGGGTCATCGCGCGGGGCGGATTGCTCCGCGTCAGGAGGACGGTGAGCACTTGGTTCAATTCACGAAGTTACGGCTGAGCGGGTTCAAGTCCTTCGTCGACCCGACCGAGCTCTACATCGACCCCGGGCTGACGGGAGTCGTCGGCCCGAACGGCTGCGGCAAGTCGAACCTGGTCGAGGCGTTGCGCTGGGTCATGGGCGAGACCTCGGCCAAGCGCATGCGCGGCAGCGAGATGGATGACGTGATCTTCGCCGGCAGCGCCCAGCGGCCGGGCCGCAACATCGCCGAGGTGGAGATCTCGCTCGACAACCGCGACCGCACGGCGCCGGCCGGCATGAACGACACGGACGATCTCCTGGTCGCACGCCGGATCGAGCGCGACAGCGGCTCCAACTATCGGGTCAACGGCCGGGACGTGCGGGCGCGCGACGTGCAGCTGCTGTTCGCGGACTCCGCCACCGGCGCCCATTCGACCGCGCTGGTGAGCCAGGGCCGGGTCGGCGCACTGGTCAACGCCAAGCCGGCCGAACGGCGCGCCCTCCTGGAGGAGGCCGCCGGCATCACCGGCCTGCATTCCCGGCGCCACGAGGCCGAACTGCGCCTGCGCGCCGCGGAAACCAATCTGGAACGCCTCGACGACGTCATCGCCACCCTCGAGGCCCAGCTCAAGGGACTGAAACGCCAGGCCCGCCAGGCAAGCCGCTATCGCAACCTGGCCGGCCACATACGGCGCAACGAAGCGATCCTGCTGCACGTCGAGACCGAGCGGGCCAAGGCGGCCCTCGAGCAGGCACGCCGCGACCTCGCGGACTGCGAGGCGACGGTCCGCGAGCGGACTCGAAGCGCGGCGGCCGCATCGACCGAACAGGCAAGGGCCTCCACCGTGCTGCCCGATCTGCGTCAGCGCGAGGCGAGCGCCGCCGCCGCGCTGCAGCGTCTTGTGGTCGACCGCGACAACCTGGCGCGCGAGGAAGCCCAGGCGGCGGCGGCCCAGGCGCGCGCCGAACAGCACTTGGCGGAAATCGCGACCGACCGGGGACGGGCCAACGCGCAGGCCGAGGACGCCGCCAACGCCCTCGAACGGCTCGCGAGCGACGCAGAGAGCCTGAAAGCGGCCGCGACCGGCGAGGCCGGGGCTAGGCAGGCCGCCGAGCAACGGCTCGCCGATGCCGCCCAGACCGCGGCGGACTGCGAGACGGCGCTGGGAGACCTCACCCAGCGGGTGGCGGCCGACGAGGCCCGCGCCACGGCCCTGGAGCGCCGCAAGACGGAACTCGCGCAGCGGCTGGAGCGCCTCGAGAGCCAGGCCGAGACGGTCGCCGAAGAGCGCGCCCAGCGTGAGCGCAGCCCGGCGGACGAAATGGCCTTGAGCGAGGCCGCCGCTGAACTGGCCGCGGTGGAGGCCGCGCTCGGCGCCGCGCGCACGGATGCCGAGACGGCCGGCGCGTCCCTGTCGGCGGCCCGCGAGGAAGACAACCGGACCCGCGAAGCCCTGCAGGACGTTCAGGCGGCACAGGCCAAGCTGGAAGCCGAGATCGGCGCCCTGGCCAATACGCTCGAACCCGGGCAGAGCGATATCTGGCCGCCGATCCTCGACACCCTCACCGTGGAGCCGGGACTCGAGCTGGCGCTCGGCGCGGCGCTCGGCGACGACCTGAGCGCCTCCGCCGACGAGGCCGCGCCGGCCCACTGGACGACACTGCCGCCCTACGTTGAGCCGCTGGCGCTGCCGGATGGGGCCGAACCCCTGGCCGCTCCGGTGGGCGGACCCGAAGCCCTGACCCGCCGCCTGGCGCAGATCGGCGTGGTTCCGGATACGGCCACCGGCGCCCGCCTGCAGAGCACGCTCGCGCCCGGCCAGCGGCTGGTCACGCGCGACGGCGCCCTCTGGCGTTGGGACGGCTTCACCGCCGCCGCCGAGGCACCGACCGCCGCCGCGACCCGCCTGGCGCAACGCAATCGTCTTGCCGACCTGCGCGCGGCGCTGCCCGAGACGGAGCGCCGCGCCGCCGATCGCGCGGCCGCCCACAGCGCCGTCCGCGACAAGGCGGAGCAGGCCGCTGGCGCCGAACGCACAGCGCGAACCGCCGTGGATGCCGCTTTCGGCGCGGTCGCCGCGGCCCGTGACAAACAGGCCGAGCTCGCCCAGAAGGTGGCGGCCGCTACGTCGCGCGGGGCGGCGCTGGAGGAAACAGCCGAGCGCTTGCGGGGCGAGATCGGCGAATGCGAGGCGGCGCTCGCCCAGACCGCCGGCGACCGCTCGGCCCTGCCGGACCTGACCGCGGCGCGCGCCGAGATTACCGGTCTCCGCGCGCAGCTGGCCGAACGGCGGGCCGCGCTGAGCGAGTGCCAAAGTGCCGTGGACCGCCTGGCCCGCGAGTCGGACTCGCGGGACCAGCGGCTGGCCGCCGTCGACCGGGAGACGGAGTCCTGGACGCGCCGCGCCGCGGAGGCGACGCAACACCTCAAGGCGCTGCAGGGCCGGCAGGTCGAGGCGCAGCGGGAGCTGGACACGCTCGCCGCACGCCCGGCCGAGTTCGCCGCGCGCCGCGACGCCCTGGCCGCGGAGATCGAGGACGCCGAGGCCCGGCGCAAGACCGCGTCCGACACCTTGGCCGAGGGTGAAGCCCGGCTCGCCGCGGCCGACAGCGCGCTCAAGGCCGAAGAGCAGACGCTCGCCCAGGCCCGCGAGGACCGGGTGCGCAGCGAGGCCGCGCTGGTGCAGCGCGAGCAGGCCCTGCACACCCTGGCGCAGAGGGCGCGCGAAAGGCTCGACTGCGGTCTCGAGGAGCTGCTCGAGCAGGCCGAGGTCGACCCGGGCCAGGACCTGCCCGCCCTCGAGGAGATCGAGTCGAAGCTGGCACGCCTGATCCGCGAGCGCGACAACATGGGGCCGGTGAACCTCTGCGCCGAGCAGGAGGCCGCCGACCTGGACCGGGAAATCACCACGATGCAGAGCGAGCGGGCCGACCTGATCTCGGCCATCGCGCGCCTGCGGCAGGGGATCTCCAGCCTCAACCGCGAGGGGCGCCAGCGCCTTCTGGCGGCCTTCGAGAAAGTCGACGGCCATTTCTCCACGCTGTTCGAGCGGCTGTTCGGTGGCGGCCGGGCCCACCTCAAGCTGGTCGAATCGGACGATCCGCTGGAGGCGGGACTGGAGATCATGGCGAGCCCACCGGGCAAGCGCCTGCAAGTGCTGTCGCTGCTGTCCGGCGGGGAGCAGGCCTTGACCGCGCTGGCGCTGCTGTTCGCCGTTTTTCTCACAAACCCGGCGCCGATCTGCGTGCTGGACGAGGTCGATGCGCCGCTCGACGACGCCAACGTCGACCGTTTCTGCACGCTGGTCGACGAGCTGGCCGAAAAGACCGAGACCCGGTTCCTGATCATCACGCACCACCGCATGACCATGGCCCGCATGGACCGCCTGTTCGGCGTCACCATGTCGGAACGCGGGGTCAGCCAGCTCGTCTCGGTCGATCTGGAGTCCGCCGAGGAGCTGCGCGAAAGCGCCTGACGCGGGAGCGCGAAGGGGCCGGTTTTCAAGGGGTTTCAAGAGCACCCGGCGGCCGGAAACCGCCTTGACAGGGCCTGAGGCCAAACCTAATGTGCGCGCGCCTTTGGGGCATGGCGACGGGGGCTCGCGAGTCATGACCGAACCCGACGATCCGTCATCGCTGAAGAACCTGGACGAGCGCCTGAGCGAGGCGCAGGCCAGGCGAAGCGCTGAGAAGGATCGCGGAAAGCGGGCCGCGGGCCGGTCCTCCGGCTCTGGCATGGGGCTGGGGTTCCGGGTCGCCGTGGACATCCTGGCGGCCCTGATGGTCGGGGTCGGGATCGGAGTGCTGCTGGACAGATGGCTGGGGACCAAGCCATGGTTGCTGATCGTCTTCTTCCTGCTGGGCAGCGCCGCCGGGATCATGAACGTGTTTCGCGTCATGCGCGGCTACGGCTACTCGGTCGGCTACGACAAGACCGGGCGGGATAAGGACGAGAAAGACCGGGAGCCGGGCGACCGGCCCGGGCCACGACGGGAATGAGACGGCGGAATGGCTGAGACCACGACGGAGGCCGGTGTCGAAGGCGGCGGCCATGGGGGCGGCGGCGGCCACAGTCCCCTGGAGCAGTTCGAGATCCACACGATCGCCGAGTTCAAGCTGGGCGGCCTCGACCTGTCCTTCACCAACGCCTCGCTGATGATGGTGATCGCCGTCCTGCTGGTCACGACCCTCATGGTGTTCGGGACCCGCCGGGGGGCGCTGGTCCCCGGCCGCCTGCAGTCGGTCTCCGAGCTCAGCTACGAGTTCGTGGCGAACCTGATCCGCGACACCGTCGGCAACGAGGGGCGGCGCTACTTCCCGCTGCTGTTCACGCTGTTCATGTTCATCCTGTTCGGCAACCTGCTCGGCATGGTGCCCTACAGCTTCACCTTCACCAGCCAGATCATCGTCACCTTCGCCATGGCCATCGTGGTCTTCGCCGGCGTGACGGTGCTCGGCTTCATGCGGCACGGCGTGCATTTCTTTAGTTTCTTCGTGCCGCCGGGCACGCCGATCTGGATGTGGCCGCTGCTGATCCCGATCGAGGTGATCTCCTACCTGTCGCGGCCGATCAGCCTCTCGGTGCGGCTCTTCGCCAACATGCTGGCCGGACACACCCTGCTCAAGGTGATCGCCAGCTTCGTGGCGCTGATGGGCGTCTTCGGGGTGCTGCCGCTGGCGGGGGTCGTGGCGCTGACCGGCCTGGAGATCCTGATCGCCTTCCTGCAGGCCTACGTCTTCACGATCCTGACCTGCCTTTACATCAACGACGCGCTGCACATGCACTGATCGGCCGGTGCGGCAATCGGGACAACCACCAAACGACCAGAGGGAAATAGAGACATGGAACTGGACGCCGCAAAAGTCATCGGTGCGGGCCTCGCCGTCATCGGGGTGATCGGGTCGGGTATCGGCATCGGCAGCATATTCTCGTCGTTCATCGTCGCGGTCGGCCGCAATCCGAGCGCCCGCGGCGAGGTCTTCACCATGACCATGCTGGGCTTCGCCCTGGTCGAGGCGATCGCGCTCTTCGCGCTGGTGATCGCGCTCTTGATCCTGTTCGGCTGATCCGCCCGGCCGACGCCGACGCGAGCCTGGAGAAAACGCCATGCCCCAGTTGGATCCCTCGAACTACGCGGGACAGATCTTCTGGCTGGTGATCTCCTTCGTCGCCCTCTACTGGGTGCTCGTCAGGCTCGCCCTGCCGCGGGTCGCCGACGTCCTGGAGGCCCGGCAGGATAGGATCGACGACGATCTCGACCGGGCCGCCGCGGCCAAGCAGGAGGCCGAGAAGGTCCTGGCGGCCTACGAGAAGCGCCTGGCCGAGGGTAGGGACGAGGCCCAGGGCCTGTTGCGCCAGGCCGCCGAGGAGATGGCCGCCGAGGCCGCCAAGCGCCACGAGAGCCTGGCCGCCAAGCTGGCCGGGGACGTCAAGGCCGCCGAGACGCGCATCCTCGAGGCCAAGACGGCGGCCGTCCGCAGCATCGGCGAGGTCGCGGCCGAGGTCGCCCAGTCGGCGGCCCGGCGCCTGATCGGCATCGAGGTCGACGGCAAGACCGCCGGCGCCGCCGTCGAGGCCGTCCAGAGCGGGAGCGACTGACCATGGATTTCTCCAGCCCCACGTTCTGGGTCGCGGTCGGCTTCGTCATCTTCGTCGTCCTGACCCTCAAGCCGATCGCCAAGGCCGCGCTGGCCGCGCTGGAAGGCCGGGCCGAGCGGATCAAGGCGCAGCTCGACGAGGCCCAGACCCTGCGCGAGGAGGCCCAGAGGACCCTGGCCGAATACGAGCGCAAGCAGCGCGACGCCGTGGCCGAGACCGAGAAGATCATCGAGCACGCCAAGGAGGAGGCCCGGCGCATGCGCGACGAGGCCGCGGCCGAGCTGGACCGCTCGCTCGCCCGCCGCGCCCAACAGGCCGAGGAGAAGATCGGCCAAGCCGAGGCGGCGGCCCTGAAGGAGGTGCGCGACCAGGCCGTCGACCTCGCCCTGGCGGCCGCGGCCAGGCTGATCGCCGAAGAGGTCAAGCCGGCCAAGGCCAAGGCCCTCATCGACGAGTCGATCAGCGAGCTCTCGACCAAGCTGAACTGACGCCGAGAGCCCGCGCCCCCTACTCCGCCGCCTCGCTGTAGGCCTCCATGGGCGGGCAGCTGCAGACCAGGTGGCGGTCGCCGTAGACGTTGTCGATGCGGCCGACGGGCGGCCAGTACTTGTCCTCGCGCAGGGCCGGCAGCGGGAAGAAGGCCTCCTGCTTGGAGTAGGGCTTCGGCCAGGTCTCCTCGAGCAACAGCTCGTGGGTGTGCGGCGCGTTGGTGAGCAGGTTGTCCTTCGGGTCGGCCCGGCCCTCCTCGACCGCGGCGATCTCCTTGCGGATCTGGATCATGGCGTCGCAGAAGCGGTCCAGCTCGCGCTTGGCCTCGCTCTCGGTCGGCTCGATCATCAAGGTATCGGGCACCGGGAAGGACATGGTCGGCGAGTGGAAGCCGTAGTCGACCAGGCGCTTGGCGACGTCGTCCACGGTGATGCCGCAGGACTCCTTGACCGGGCGCAGGTCGACGATGCACTCGTGCGCCACCATGCCGTTCTTGCCGGTGTAGAGCACCGGGAAGTGCGGGTTCAGGCGATGGGCGATGTAGTTCGCGTTGAGGATCGCCAGCTGGGTTGCGCGCGTCAGGCCCGGCCCGCCCATCATCTTGATGTAGGCCCAGCTGATCGGCAGGATCAGGGGCGAGCCCCAGGGCGCGGCCGAGACCGCGCCGATGGTGGGGGCGCCGCCGGCCGCCGGGTTGACGCCGTCCACGACCGGGTGGTCCGGCAGGAAGGGCGCCAGGTGCTCGCGCACGCCGATCGGCCCCACGCCGGGGCCGCCGCCGCCGTGGGGAATGCAGAAGGTCTTGTGCAGGTTCATGTGCGACACGTCGGCGCCGATCCATCCCGGCCGGCAGAGCCCGAGCAGCGCGTTCAGGTTGGCGCCGTCCAGGTAGACCTGCCCGCCGTGCGCGTGGATCACGTCGCAGATCTCGCGGATCGCCTCCTCGAAGACCCCGTGGGTCGAGGGATAGGTGATCATCAGGGCGGCCAGCTTGTCCTCGTGCCGGGCCGCCTTGGCCTTCAGGTCCGCCAGGTCGACGTTGCCCTCGGCGTCGCTGGCCACGACCACGACCTTTAGCCCCGCCATCTGGGCGCTGGCCGGGTTGGTGCCGTGCGCCGAGGCCGGGATCAGGCAGACGTCGCGGTGCCCCTCGCCGCGGCTCTCGTGGTACTTGCGGATCACGAGAAGGCCGGAGAACTCGCCCTGGGAGCCGGCGTTGGGCTGCAGCGAGACCGCGTCGAAGCCGGTCACCTCTGAGAGCATCTCCTCGAGCTCCTCGAACAGCTGCTGATAGCCCTGCGCCTGGTCGAGCGGCGCGAAGGGGTGCATGGCGCTGAACTGGCGCCAGGTGATCGGCAGCATCTCGGTGGTCGCGTTCAGCTTCATGGTGCAGGAGCCGAGCGGGATCATGCAGCGGTCGAGCGCCAGGTCCTTGGCCGCCAGCCAGCGCAGGTAGCGCAGCATCTCGGTCTCGCCGTGGTACAGCTGGAACACCGGATGGGTCAGGAAATCGCCGGTCCGGCGGAAGGCCTGCGGAATGCACTCCTTGACCTGGGTGTCGAGCGTGGCGATGTCGAGCATCAGGTCGGCCTTGCTCGAGAAGACCTGCCACAGGGCCTCCAGGTTGACCCGCCTCGTCGTCTCGTCGAGCGAGATGCCGAGGTGGTCGGCGTCGACGACCCGGAGGTTGATCCGCGATTCGCGGGCGCGCGCGGCGATGCGCGCCGCCTGGCCCGGGACCTTGACGGTCAGCGTATCGAAGAAGGCCTGGGTCTCCACCTCGAAGCCGAGGCGCTTCAGGCCTTCGGCCAGGATCAGGGTCATGCGGTGGACCCGGCCGGCGATCTTCCGCAAGCCCTCGGGGCCGTGGTAGATGGCGTAGAGCGCGGCGAGGACCGCGAGCAGGACCTGGGCCGTGCAGATGTTGCTGGTCGCCTTTTCCCGGCGGATGTGCTGCTCGCGCGTCTGCAGGGCCATGCGCAGCGCCGGCTTGCCCTTGGAATCGATCGACACGCCGATGATCCGGCCGGGCATCGAGCGCTTGTAGGCGTCGCGGATGGCGAAGAAGGCCGCGTGCGGGCCGCCGTAGCCCATCGGCACGCCGAAGCGCTGGGCGCTGCCGACGACGATGTCCGCGCCCAGGTCGCCCGGCGGCGTCAGCAGGACCAGCGCGAGCAGGTCGCTGG
>CAMYMY010000091.1 GCA_947259625.1 uncultured Kiloniellales bacterium
CAGGTGGTTCATGGTGATGAGGGTTGACGTATTTCGCCCATTGGTAGAGCGCCTTTGGTATCCGTCGCCCCATCCACTCCGGACTCTCGCCTACCACTATATGAGGACGGAGCCGCCTACGTCCAGTATTGACCCTTGGACGAAGAGTGAGATTACTGTTGACGGGCCGTCAGTTGGCGGCTGATCGCTCTCCGCCGGTACCAGCCTGCTGTGGCGAATCCTGCAGCTGCGATGGCGGCTGCGCCGCCCATCACGGCGGCAGCAATGATCCCGAGAGGTGGTGATGAACCCGTGCCGGTGTCGGACGACGCGCCTGCTCCACTGGCCGCCGAGTTACCGGCAACGACACCGACCGTTCGTGAAGCAAGGACCCGGGGCGGATCATCGGTGGTCACCACTTCAATGCGATGCAAACCGATCTGCAGACCGTTGGGGAGGGTTCGTGTGAAGACCGCTCCTGGATCTGTTTCTTCTGACGCCTCGAGGGCGTTGAGCGTTTCCGTGTCTCCGAGGAGTTCCCCGTTGAGCAGGAATTGCACGGCTGCTGTGCCGGGCACCCTGGCGACCAGCGCTACCGTCAGCGCTATCTCTGCACCGGCCGACAGGGTGGGCGGGGATAGAGAGAATTCCGTCGCCGATATGCCTTCGGCCGGTGTTTCGATCACTTCTGGCGGTACTGTGCCCGACGTTGACGGGGATGTCGTGGACGTGGTGAACGCCTGAATAATGACTTCGTTGGAATCGGTCGTCGTTTGGCCGGTGCTGTCCGTCGCCACCGCCCTGACGGTGTGGGAGCCGATGGTCGCCCTGGTTGGGTTCCAAGCGGCCGACCAACCGTTTGAACCGATCGCATCGATACCGATAGACGAACCGTCTACGAAGAACTCGACTTGGGTGACGGCAACGTCGTCGGTGGCGTCGGCCGTGAGCACCACGATGCCTGACAGCGCAGTGTTGAGGATGTTCTCCAAGTCCATATTCGTGGATTCCAGAGCCGCCGACTTCATCTTCAGCTCATCATTGACCGTCCGCAATTCCTCGTTGGTCGATTGGAGTTCCTCGTTGGTGGTCTGGAGTTCCTCGTTTGCCGACTGAAGCTCCTCGGCGGTGGACTGGTACTCCTCGTTGACGGACTGCAAGTCCTCGTTCGAGGATTGCAGCTCTTCGACGGATGTCCGGAGCTGCTCGCGCGTCGCTATCAGCTCCTGTTCCAGTTCCTTTATCCGAATGGCGTCCGTGTCTTCCTCGGAGCGCTCCGCTGCCTCGGTCGGCTCAGCGATCCGGCGTTCTTCGAAAAGGAGGAGCGTGTGCCTGCCTGCGTTGGCCTCGGCCATGGCCGGAATGGCAATCGTGGTGATCCGGCTGATGCCCCGCTCGTCCTTGAGTTCAACTGGATGACCGCGAACGACAACGTGCTCCCGCTGCGCCTTCTGGAGGACCAACCGCGTTTCGAGGTTCAGGGGGGCAATCGCCATGTTCATGACATTGACGTTCAGGTCTCCGGGTGGCAGGTGGACGAAACGGGTCACGTCTCCCTGAAGGTGGACGATCTCGAATCGACCGTTCACGAGCACCCCGGCCGGCGCATACGCCTCGGCAACGAGATCCCTGTAGTGGTCCCTGAGAGAGATCGCTCCCTCGGGCCGCGGCTGAGGCCTTTCAGCGTGTTGGTGCGAGACATGCGGCGACCGTAGTACCGCGTGCAGGCTTCGTACCTCGCCGATTCTGCCGAAGACCTTCCCACGCTGGTTGAAGGGCTCGAACAAATGAGTGAATTTCCCGATGCCTTCCGAGAGCCCAAGCGCGAGATAGCCGCCGGGCCTCAGGCTGTAGTGGAAGAGGGGAACGAGCCTGTCCTGTAGCGGCCGCCTGAAATAGATCAGGACGTTTCGGCAACTCACCAGGTCCAAGTTTATGTAAGGCGGATCCCGTATCAGGTCGTGGCGGGCAAAGACGACCATGTCGCGGATTTTCTTGACGACCTGATACATGCCGCCGGTTCTGGTGAAATACTTTTTCAGGAGCCGACTGGGAACGGTCTTCGTCGAGGTTTCGAGATAGAGGCCACGCCGTGCGAAGGCAATCGCCCCGGCATCGATGTCAGTAGCGAAAATCTGGACTGGCGTCGAAAGCGATTTCTGGCCAAGCGCCTCGGCCAGCAGGATGGCGATGGAGAAGACCTCTTCGCCAGTGGCACAGCCAGGCACCCAGATCCGGACGTCCTCGCCCCGTGACTTCCGTGCGACGATCTTCTTCATGGCTTGGCGGAGGGCCTTGAACGTGTCTTCGTCCCGGAAAAAAGCCGTCACCGATATGAGGATATCCTTGAAAAGCAGTTCCGCCTCGGTGTCGGACCTCTTGACCAGCGCGGTATAGGCCTTGAGGTTTGCCAGCTTGTGCACGGCCATTCGGCGCTCGATCCGCCTTGTCAGCGTGCTTTCCTTGTACTGGCTGAATTCGCAGTTCGACTTATGCGACAGGACCGTCAGTAAGGCGTCCAATTCGTACTTCGGTTGCGCGGCGGCTCCCGACACCGTCCTTTTCCGAGAACCACGCATGATATCCGCCAGCGCACGGCCGATCCGTGCCGGTGGCAGCACCAAGTCGGCCAGACCGGCATCGATGACCGACTGTGGCATACTCGCGTACTCGCTGGTCTCGGGGTCCTGGGCGATCGCGATGCCGCCTGCCGTCTTGATGGCCAGCATGCCGTGCATGCCGTCCGAGCCGGTCCCCGAAAGGACGATGCCGGCACTGCGTTCGCCGTATGATTCCGCCAAGGACGAAAACAGGATATCGATGGAGTGGCGGGGGCCGATTTTCTCCGGCAGGTCAAGCAGACGCAACTTGCCATCTTGCACGGTGCAATCGTGATCGGGCGGCATTACGTAAATCTTTTCAGGCAGGAGCTTTTCGACATCCACGATCGTCTTAACCGGCATCGCCGATTCCTTTTCCAAGATATCGACGAGCAGACTGCGGTGCGTGGGATCCATATGAAGCGCCACCACATAGGCGAACCTGCTCCCCTTCGGAAGATTGGGGAGGAGACCTTTCAACGCGGCAACGCCACCGGCCGAAGCGCCGATGCCTATAACCGCAATCCCCAGCTTCTGATGCTGGCTGGTCATGATGACCGCCACAGTTTGAGTTAGTTCATAAACACTACCCGAGATTCGCGCTATTGTGGCTGAAGACAACCCAGTACGCAATTCTTGACAGTAATTTGGCCGGCGAGACGCGTGGTTCGGCGAGACGCACCACGTAAGTTACCCCTGATTCGACGAATTTCCCAGCCTGCAGGCATGCCTTCCCCTAGTTGAGCCTCATCGTGTGCGAGGTTGCGACGATGATTTGAGGGCCGCGGAGGCCGGCGGCGGAGGCGCGAGCCGCAATGACTGCTTGCGTAAAGGGGCGAAGTGGAGGCGCCGTCCCCGTAACGACTGCTGACGGCCGTCAAGCCGGCATTGGGTCTAGCGTGCGCTCGCGTTCTCGGGCATGCGGGAGTCCCCGCTCCTCCGTTCCCCCTGTCACCCGCCGATCGGGCCGGCGGCTACTGCAACTCGGGTGACTTGAGGAAGTTGCTGCGGTCGGCCGAGTGAACGCGAAGGCTGAGCTCCTCGCCCTCGCGCGCGACGGTCAGGGGGATGACCGTCCCGGCCGGCCCGAGCGCCCAGATCCGGCGGAACATCTCGGCCAGGCCGGCGACCGGCGCGCCGCCGACCTCGAGAACGATGTCGCCGACCCTGACGTTCGCCAGATCCGCCGGGGCGTCCTTGGCCAGCCCGGCGACGTGAAGCTTGCCCTCCGCTTCGGCCGTGTACATGCCGAGCCAGGGGCGGGGCGGCCCGCCCGCCTTGCCGAACTTCAGCAGGTCGTCGCGGACCGCGTCGAGCAGGTCGACCGGAACGAACATGTTGCAGTCCTGCGGCGGTCCCCCGGCGCGCGCCTCCTGGACGAGCAACGAGCCGATTCCCTGCAGCCCTCCATCGGGCCCGATGAGCGCCGCGCCGCTCCAGTTCGGGTGCGCGGGCGCGGTGAAGATCGCCTCGTCGAGGACGTACTCCCAGTATCCCGCGAACTCGCGCTTGGCGACGACGCGCGCCTTCAGCGCGTGCCGGCGGCCGCCCTGTGCGGCGACGACGACCTCGTCACCGACCTTCAGCCCGCTGGACGCGCCCATCGGGATGGCCGGAAGGTCGAGCCGTCCCAGGGCCTGCACGAGGCCGAGCCCCGTGCTCTGGTCGTAGCCAACGACATGGGCCGGCGCGGCCGTGCCCTGCTCGGACACCAGCCACACGGTGTCGGCCTCGGTGATCAGATAGCCGATCGTCAGGACCAGGCCGTCGTCGCCGATGACGACGCCGTTGCCCTCGCGCTCGGTGCCGAGGATCCCGGCGGTGAAGGCATCCTCGGGAATCTCCGCGCGCAGAGAGACGACGGACGCCAGCGTCCTGTCGAGGTCGAAAACGACCTCCTTGGCCTTCGGCTGTACGGCCGGAGGAACTTCCCAGTCGCCGGGCTCCGTCATCGCTTTGGTCCTCTCGCACTCCGGAGCATCCGGCACCGCGCTCGCGGACCGGCCCCGTCCGCGGCCATGATAACCGATCCGCCGCCGGGGCCAATGCTCCGCAGGGCGCCGGGCACGAAAAAGGCGCCTCGGGGGCGCCTCTTTACGGGGACGGCCGGTGGGCTCAGGCGCTGGCGGCGAGCTTGACCTCGCGCAGCATGAAGGCCGGAGTGTGGTCGCCGAAGGACTTGGTCGGGCGGCTCGGGGTGGTGTCCGGCTTGGCCTCGCGCCGGCCCTTGGGCTCCCGGGGCTTGGTGTCACGGGACTTGGTGTCACGGGACTTGGTGTCACGGGACTTGGTGTCACGGCCCGTGACTGCCTCGCCGTTGGTCCGCTTGGCCGCGCCGCGCCGCGTGCGCCGGGGCGTGCGTTCCGCCCTGTCCTCGGCGTGGACCGCCGGCTGTTTGTCGGCGGCGGGACTCTCGGCGGCCGGGCGCGTGGCCGGGGGGCCGTCGAGCGTCACCTCGTCGATCCGGCGGCCGATCAGCTTGGTGACCGCGGCCAGCTGCTTGCCGTCGAGCGAGGTCGTCAGGGTGAAGGCCAAGCCCGAGCGGCCGGCCCGTCCGGTGCGGCCGATCCGGTGGATGTAGTCCTCGGCGTGGACCGGCACGTCGAAATTGAACACGTGCGACACCTTGGGGATGTCGAGCCCGCGCGCCGCCACGTCGGAGCAGACCAGCAGCTCGACCTCGCCGTCCTTGAAGGACTTCAGGGTGGACGTGCGGACCGGCTGCGCCATGTCGCCGTGCAGCTCGGCGACCGAGTAGCCGTGGCGCTTCAACGAGCGGTACAGGATGCCCACGTCGCGCTTGCGGTTGCAGAAGATCAGCGCGCTGGTGACCGGTTCGCGGTCGATCAGCGCCCGCAGGGTCGCGCGCTTGTCCTTCGGCAGGGCGCTCGCCCGAACCAGGCTCTGGACCACGGTCTCGGCCGGCGTAGTCAGCGACGAAACGGCGATCTCCTTGGGGTTCATCAGGAAGGCGTCGGCCAGGCGCCGGATCTCCGGCGGCATGGTGGCCGAGAAGAACAGGGTCTGGCGGATCTTGGGCAGCCGGCCGACGATGCGCTCGACGTCGGGGATGAAGCCCATGTCGAGCATGCGGTCGGCCTCGTCGATCACCAGGATCTTGGTATCGGCCAGCAGGATCTTGCCGCGCTCGATCAGGTCGAGCAGGCGCCCCGGCGTGGCGATCAGCACGTCGACCCCGCGGTCGAGGCGCTTCTCCTGGTCGGTGAAGGACGAGCCGCCGACCAAGAGCGCCATGGAGAGCTTGTTGTGCTTGCCGTATATTTCGAAGTTCTCGGCGACCTGGGCCGCCAGCTCGCGCGTCGGCTCGAGGATCAGCGAGCGCGGCATGCGCGCCCGGGCCCGGCCCGAGGCCAGGATGTCGATCATCGGCAGGGTGAAGCCCGCGGTCTTGCCGGTGCCGGTCTGGGCGCTGCCGAGCACGTCGCGGCCCATTAAGACGTAGGGTATGGCTTGTTCCTGAATCGGCGTCGGCGTGGTGTAACCCGCGTCCGCTATAGCCTGCAGGACCTTTGGACTGAGTCCAAGATCGTCGAAGGTCATCAAGTCCTTATCTGTTCGGTATTAATTCGGTCACGCTATGGTTAAACATTAGCGCGACAGATTGGCGCGCTATCATAAGAATTCAAGGCGTTTTGTCAACAAGCTCCCCCAGAAAAGCGAATTAATTTGGAAGTGGGCAAGACACGCAATAATCTTCGTTTGCTGCAAAACAAAGCGTGCTTTTATTGCTTGTCGAGACGAGCTGTCGTCATGCCGGTCGATGCCGCAACAAAAGGGGAGGGGGCCCGATGACCGGGTCTGTGCCGCTCGCGCTCCTGCCGGGCCTGCTGTGCGACGGCGCATTGTGGCGCGCGCAGATCGAAGGTCTCGCGGGCCTGGCCGACTGCCGGGTGGCCGACTTCACGCGCCAGGACAGCCTGGCCGCGATGGCGGCGAGCGTGCTCGCGACGATGCCCGAGCGCTTCGCGCTGGCAGGTCTCTCCATGGGCGGCTACGTCGCCTTCGAGGTGCTGCGACAGGCGCCTGGGCGGGTCACGCGTCTCGCCCTGCTCGACACCAGCGCGCGGGCCGACACGCCGGAGCAGACGCGCCGGCGGCGCGGCTTGATCGAGCTGGCCCGCAAGGGCAGGTTCCGCGGCGTCCCCCGGCGTCTGTTGCCGCTGCTCGTTCACCCCGCCCGCCTTGAGGAGGCGGAGCTGCCGGCGGCGATTACCGCCATGGCCGAGCGCATCGGCCGCGACGCCTTTCTGCGCCAGCAAGAGGCGATCATGGGCCGGCCCGACAGCCGGCCGGACCTGGTGCGCATCGCCTGCCCGACCCTGGTGCTGTGCGGCCGCCAGGACGCCTTGACGCAGCTCGCGCGGCACACCGAGATGGCGGCCGGGGTCGCCCGCTCCCGGCTGGTCGTAATCGAGGACTGTGGCCACCTGGCGCCGATGGAGCGCCCGGCCGCTGTGACCGCGGCGCTTGCCGACTGGCTCGCGGCTGCCTGAGCGGAGCCGCCTCGACTCAAGGGAATCGGCTCAAGGGACGATGATATCGGTGTCGTCCCCACGCACGCCCGGTGCCGGCGGGAACAGGCTGAGCCCGAGGTGCCGCAGGAGCCCGCCGACGGCGGGATCGTCCGGGCCCTGGGCGCCGGTCACGTAGCCGGAGGCCGAGGTCAGCCGCGACTCCGAGCTGCACAGCGCCGCCATCACGCCGACCTCGCCCTTGGCGCGCGGTGCCTGCGGCCGGTCGGGGCTGCTGCACAGACGCTCGGCGTTGGCGTTCGGCGCCGGGTTGAACAGCACGACCGTCCGGTAGGCCGGGCTGTAGTCGGTCGGCCTCTCGGTGAAGAATGCGAGCTTGGGGCCGAAGTGGGCCACCTCGAAGGCCTCGGTCACCTGGCGGTCGAGCACCGCCTTCTCGCCCTGGAAGGGGTTGCCGGTCACCTCGGTGTACATGCCGCCCTTGGACGCGGGATAGCCCAGCATCTGCGGCTCGTAGTATTCGACCACATGGCCGTGGCTGATCACCGGTTGGCCGGCGCAGGCGGACAGTAGCGCGGCAGCTCCGAGCGCAAGCGCAAGACGCGCGAACTTGGTCATGGTCGGTTGCCTCCTCCAGCATTGCGTCGATTTGACGTCCTTGCCCCAAAGATCGGGTCTCGCAGCCCGGACGGCAAGTCGACTCCGCGCGATTCTTTGCGAGACGGGTCCGAAGCCCGATGTCGAACTCCGCCCGCCGCGCGGCAAGCTGTGCCCGAACCGGACCGCGTTCACCCTGCGGCAGACAGGGAAATCAGGGGATCAGACGTCGAGGTGGTCGGCCTCGACGAAGCGGGCGTTTTCCTGGATGAAGCGGAAGCGCAGCTCGGGGCGGCGGCCCATCAGGCGCTCGACGGTCTTGGACGAGCGTTTCTGCTCGGCCTTGGGGTCCGGGTCCTCGCGGTCGGCGATGGCGACCCTGAGCAGGATGCGCGTCTTAGGGCTCATCGTCGTGTCCTTGAGCTGCTTGGCGGACATCTCGCCCAGGCCCTTGAAGCGGCCGATCTCGACCTTGGCGCGGCCGGTGAGCTCTTCGGCCAGGATCTGCTCCTTGTGGCGCTCGTCGCGGGCGTAGACGGTCCGGCTGCCCTGGGTCAGGCGATAGAGCGGCGGCTGCGCCAGGTAGAGCCGGCCGTCCTCGATCAGGCCCGGCATCTCGCGGTAGAAGAAGGTCATCAGCAGCGAGGCGATATGGGCGCCGTCGACGTCGGCGTCGGTCATGATGATGATCCGCTCGTAGCGCAGCTTGTCGACGTCGAACTGGGCGCGTAGGCCGCAACCGAGCGCCTGGGAGATGTCCGCGATCTCCTGGTTGCTCTTCAGCTTGTCGTCCGAGGCGCTGGCCACGTTCAGGATCTTGCCGCGCAGCGGCAGGATCGCCTGGGTCTCTCGGTTGCGCGCCTGCTTGGCCGAGCCGCCGGCCGAATCGCCCTCGACCAGAAAGATTTCGGTGCCCTCGGCGCGGGTGCTCGAGCAGTCCGACAGCTTGCCCGGCAGGCGCAGCTTGCGTGTCGCGTTCTTGCGCTTGAGCTCCTTGTCCTGGCGCCGGCGCAGCCGCTCCTCGGCGCGCTCGACGACCCGTTCCAGGATCATGCGCGCGCGCTCGGGATGGCCCGAGAGCCAGTGGTCGAAGTGGTCCTTGATCGTGGTCTCGACCAGCTTGGCGGCGATCGGCGAGGACAGGCGGTCCTTGGTCTGGCCCTGGAACTGCGGGTCGTGGATGAACAGCGAGAGGATCGCCATGGCGCCGCCCACGAGGTCGTCGGCGGTCACCTGCGCGGTCTTCTTGTTGCCGATCAGCTCGCCGTAGGCCTTGAGGCTGCGCAGCAGGCCGCTCCTCAGGCCCTGCTCGTGGCTGCCGCCGTCGCCGGTCGGCACGGTGTTGCAGTAGGAGCTGACGAAGCCGTCCTCGTCGGCCGGCCAGGAGACCGCCCATTCCAGGCGGCCCTCCTCGCCCGGAAAGGCCGCCTCGCCGGCGAAGGGCTCGGGCGTCAGGGTCTTGCGGCTGCCAAGGCTGGCCTCCAGGAAGTCGCGCAGGCCGTTGGGGAAATGCAGGGTGTCGCTCTCGGGCACCCCGTTGTCGGCCTTCTTCAGCAGCGACTTGTCGCAGCTCCAGCGGATCTCGACGCCGCGGAACAGATAGGCCTTGGAGCGCGCCATGCGGTAGAGACGGTCGGGCCGGAAGTGCACGGCGCCGCCGAAGATCTCGGGGTCGGGCCGGAACGCGATCGTGGTGCCGCGGCGGTTGCTGGTCGCCCCGGCGTCGCTCGGCTTGCCCTGCGGCTCGCCGCGCCGGTAGCTCTGGCGCCAGAGCTTGCGGTCGCGCGCCACCTCGACGGTCAGCTCCTCGGCCAGCGCATTGACGACCGAAAGGCCGACGCCGTGCAGGCCGCCCGCGGTCGAATAGATCTTTTCCGAGAACTTGGCGCCCGAGTGCAGCGTGGTCAGGATCACCTCGAGGGCCGACTTGTTCTTGTACTTCGGATGCGGGTCGACCGGGATGCCGCGGCCGTTGTCGCGCACCGTGACCCGATTCTCGGCGCCCAGCTCCAGCTCGATGCGCGTGGCGTGGCCGGATACGGCCTCGTCCATGGCGTTGTCCAGCAGCTCGGCCACGAGGTGGTGCAGGGCGGACTCGTCGGTGCCGCCGATGTACATGCCGGGGCGGCGGCGCACCGGCTCGAGCCCCTCGAGCACCTCGATGTCCTTGGCCGAGTAGTCCTTGCCGCCGGTCGCGAGATTTTGGAAGAGATCCTTCATGCGGGGCATTATCACACCAGGTTCATTATCGTTGGTTAACCGGGCCGAAGGGCGCTTTCAGTCGATGATGTAGGATACAGTACAGGAAACACAAGATCTTGTGCCACTGGTCCAACATACCGTAGACCGGAACGCCTGAGAAGGCTTTAACACCACGTCACGAAGACGCCAAGACGGTCTTGAATCCCCTTGTGCCTTGGTGTCTTTGTGGTCGACCGTTGCCGGGAGACGGCGTTTTCCACCGGAAACGGACGACCAGCAGGAGGGGTGGGCGCCATGTCCGACACGCAGAGAGAACCGCGCGGCGAGCTGTCGATCCGGACGCTCGCCATGCCGGCCGACGCCAACCCGAACGGCGACATCTTCGGCGGCTGGGTGCTGTCTCA
>CAMYMY010000092.1 GCA_947259625.1 uncultured Kiloniellales bacterium
GCCACCGGGGACAGGTGTTCCGCCGCTTCCGCCAGGCCGGCCTGGCCGGCGTCGCCGGCGGGCTGTGCCTGGCGGCGGGCTTCACCGGCTTCATCTTCGCGCTGACCAGCACGACCGTGGCCAACGCGGTGTTCGTCCTGAGCGCCTCTCCCTTCGCCGCCGCGCTGCTCGCCCGCCTGCTGCTCGGCGAGGCGGTGCGCCGCGCGACCTGGGTCGCCATGGCGGGGGCGCTCGTCGGCATCGCCGTGATGGTCGGCGGCGGCATCCGCGCCGGCGCTCTCTTCGGGAACCTCATGGCGCTGGTTGCCATGCTCGGCTTTTCGGGCTTCGCGGTGGCGCTGCGCGCCGGGCGCTCCGACGACATGCTGCCGACGGCCTGCCTGGCGGGACTGTTCGCCGCGCCGCTGGGCGCGCTCATGGCCGGCGACCTCTCGGTGTCGGCGCCGGACCTGGCGATCAGCGTGGCCATGGGCGTGGTCCAGGTCGGCGCCGGCATGGTGGTCTTCACCCTCGGCGCGCGCCACGTGCCGGCGGCCGAGCTCGCCCTGCTGTCGCTGACCGAGGTCGTGCTGGCGCCGGTCTGGGTCTGGCTCGGCTTCGGCGAGGTGCCGTCGTTGACCACGCTGCTGGGCGGCGCGATCATGCTCTCGGCGATCGTCGGCCGGGCGCTGACCGGGATCCAGCGAAAACCGCCGCCCTTCGGCGCGGTTTGACGATCGGCCGGCTATATGATTCAAGTCAATTCTCCAGGCGCCGTTTGCGGTTAGCCTAGATTCCGTCAGGAGGTCTCAGATGTCGAACGTCATACGCGCGCTGCGCCGGGAACACGCGGACATCGCCAGGCTGCTCGGCGCCCTCGAGCGCCAGCTCGACGTCTTCGACCAGGGCGGCACGCCCGACTACGACATCGTGCAGGGCGTCATCGACTACTGCCTGGCCTACCCGGACCTCTATCATCATCCCAAGGAGGACCTGGTCCTCGAGCGGCTGCGCCAGCGCGACCCCGAGGCCGCCGCCGCGATCGGCGATCTGCAGCCCGAGCACGAGGCGCTCGCCGAGCTGACCCGCAGGCTGGCCGATGCGGTCGAGAGCGTCCTGAGGGAGGCCGAGGTCTCGCGCGAGGGGATGCACGAGCTGGCCCGGGAGTTCCTCGATTTCTACCGCCGGCATATCGCCATGGAGGAAGGGCGGTTCTTCCCGGCGGCGCTCGAGGTGCTGAGCGAGCAGGACTGGCAGGAGATCGAGGCGCAGCTGGGCGAGCGCGCGGATCCGCTGTTCGGCGGCCAACCCGAGCAACGCTTCGAGCGCCTGCGCCAGGACGTCCTCGCCTGGGAGCAGGCCGACGCCGAGGCCGCCGGCAACGCCGGCACCTCGTGACTCCGCCCGCTCGAACGATCGCTACTCGCTGGCCCGGATCTTGACGTAGGAGCCCGGCGCGTCCTCGATCGGTTTCAGCTTGCCGTCGCCGGGCGTGCGGGCCGGGACCTGCGCGCCGCCGTTCTTCGCCAGCCACTTGCCCCAGTCCGTCCACCACGAGCCCTCGTGCCGCTTGGCCTTGGCGAGCCAGTCGTCCGGGTCGGCCGGCAGCTTGGCGTTGGTCCAGTAGCAGTACTTGTTCGCCGCCGGCGGGTTGATCACGCCGGCGATGTGGCCCGAGCCGCCGAGCACGAAGCGGACCGGGCCGGCGAAGGCCTGGGTCGCCGGATAGCCCGAGCGCCAGGGCGCGATATGGTCCTCCTTGGTACAGAGGTAGTAGGTCGGCGTCTCGATCTTGCCGATGTCGATCGGCACGCCGCCGAGCTCCAGACCGCCCGGCGTCATCAGGCCGTTCTCCTGATAGACCTTGCGCAGGTAGAACGCGAGCATGGTGGCCGGCAGGCGCGTCGAGTCCGAGTTCCAGTACAGCAGGTCGAAGGGCATGGGGTCGCGGCCCATCAGGTAGTTGTTGACCACGAAGGACCAGATCAGGTCGTTCTCGCGCATCATGTTGAACATGTCGGCCATGTGGTGGCCCTCGAGGCGGCCATGTGGTGGCCCTCGAGGTAGCCCTTCTCGGCGACGTGCTGCTCGAGGGCCTGCAGCTGCTCCTCGTCGATGAAGACCGAGACCTCTCCGACGTCCCGGAAGTCGACCATGGTGGCCAGGAAGGTGGCCGACTTTATGCGCTGGTCGCCCTTGGCCGCCATGTAGGCGAGCATGGCGACCACCAGGATGCCGCCGATGCAGAAGCCCAGGATGTTGACCTGCTCTTCCCCGGTCGCCTGCTCGATGGCGTCGAGGGCCGCCAGCGGCCCTTCGCGCATGTAGTCCTCGAAGCTCTTGCCGGCGAGGTCTTCGCGCGGGTTGACCCAGGACACGACGAACAGGGTGTGGCCCTGGTCGACCGCCCACTTGATCAGGCTGTTCTTGGGCTGCAGGTCCATGACGTAGAACTTGTTGATCCAGGGCGGCACGAAGAGCAGCGGGCGGTTGTGCACCGTCTCGCTCGAGGGGGCGTACTGGATCAGCTGCATCAGGTCGTTCTGGTAGACCACCTTGCCCGGGCTGGCCGCGACGTTCCGACCGACCTCGAAGGCCGAGGCGTCGGTCATGGAGATCTGCAGGCGGCCCTTGCCGCGCTCCAGGTCGTCCAGCAGGTTCTCGAGTCCCTTGACCAGGTTCTCGCCGCCGCTGTTGGCGGCCTTGCGCAGCACCGCCGGGTTGGTCAGGGCGAAGTTGCTGGGCGATGCGGCGCTCAGGACCTGCCGGGTGTAGAAGTCGACCTTGTCGCGGGTCCCGGGGTCGAGGCCCTCGACCTCGCCGACCACGCCCTGGACCCAGCGCGAGGTCAGTAGGTAGGATTGCTTGATGTAGTCGAACACGACCTGCTCGTTCCAGGCCTCGTCGCGGAAACGCCGGTCGCCGCGTTCGGGCTCGACCACGGGCTCGGCCGCCTCGCCCAGCATGCGCTGCGCCGTGGCCTGCCAGAGCTTGAGGCTCTCCTGCCAGAGCTGCATCTGCGCCTCGGCCAGCTTGGCCGGGTCGGCCATGAGCTTCGCTGTCAGCTCCGCGAAGGCCTGCGCCACGGTGGTGGGATCGGCGATCGAGAAGCCGGACCCGGCCGACTGGCGCTCGGCGAAGTCCTGCACGAGACGCTGGCTCCGCTCGGCGAGCGCCGCCCACTTGCGGGCCAGCTCGGCTTGTTTCTCCGCGTCCGGCCCGGCCGATCTCGCGTCCGTCATGACATCCTCCTGCTTGCGGCGTCCCCTGCGGATCACTCCGGAATACGGAGTGTGCTCGCCGTGAAGGTGATGGCCGAGCCGGGGTCCGGGGTGGCTGCAATGGGGGGCAGGTTTGCCAGGCCGATGGGCGGCGCGTCCAGACCCCGGGGCGTGGTCCTGACCACCTGGCTCGCCGGCAGGGGCGTCCCGTTCCTCAGGTGGTCGAGCATCAAGTCCAGGACCTGGATGAAGTAGTGATGCAGCGGAACGAAGAGCTCGTTGAACCCGGGGAAGGCGTTAAAGGCGTCCAGGTGCTGCGCGTTGAGCACCTCGACGTAGCTGAGCCCGCTGCCGCCGCCCTCGACCAGCTGGTTGAGTCCGACATAGGCCCGCGAGGTGTGGTTCGGCGGCAGGATGGCGTCCGACCGTCCAGTGACGATCAAGGTCGGCGTCCCGTTCAGGTCGCCGCTGGCCAGGATCCCGGCGATGCCCTCGGCGACCCGCTCGGCGAAGCCGGCCGCCTTTCCGGCGAGGCCCCCCCCCGTTACCGGGTCGGCGCCGGTCGACAGGCCGCGCAGGCACAGCGCCCCGTCGAGGTTCTGGTCCGGCGTCGACCCGCGGTCCTCCTTGGGGCCGCCTGGGGCCGCGTTGTTGACCAGGTTCACGCCGCCGGTCGGCGGTATGCCGCCGCTGGTGCCGAACAGCGCAGCCTCGGCCGCGGTGCTCAGCGGCATCGGCGCCCCGTCCGCTCCGGTGGCCGCGAAGCTGTAGGCGCAGAGGTTCTCGGTCACCGAGAGCCGGCCATAGGCCTTGGCGTAGGTGACCGAGATGGCCTGCGGCACGAAGATGAACCAGTGCGACGGTTGGACGATGTTCTGCTCCGGCAGGATGCCGAAGCCGTTGATGATCGCCTGGGCCTCGATCGCCTGGTCCTCCAGCGTGGCCGCCGAGAGCAGTCCCTTTGCATGCAGCGCCGCGCAACGTGCCGGGCTGGCCGCGAAGTTGAACAGCACAAAGGGCGGGAGGGCTACGTTGGCGCAGCCCTGATAGACGTTGAGCAGGGTGGTATAGTCGTAGAGGTTCCGGCTGTGCTCGGTCAGCGGCGGACCATCGCCCTGGACGATGCTGAAGGGCGCGCCCGGGGTCGGGTTGACGTTGGGCTCGGAGACCGCGACGCCGTCGATCAGGCCCTCGGCATCCTGCTCGGCGGCACGGATCGAGGCGCCGCCGCCGTTCGAGACGCTGGAGGCGATGACGATCGTGCTGTCGGGCGTGATCGATGCGCCCGGGTAATCCCGGCCGAGCACAAAGAAGGCGAAGTCGACCGAGCGAAGCACGTCGCGGCCCCAGTCCTTCTCGGGATTGCGCCGGGAGTGGGCCTGCTTGAAGGCGAAGCGGTTGGGCGTTTCGGCGTTGAAGCGGTCCCGCCGTTTGGCATTGAGCTTGGCGGTGAAGGTCGAGTCCTTGCCGGCTTCGGCCGCGTCCGCGCGCTCACCCGTGATCAGATTGACCGTGTCGTCCTGCAAGTCGTGCGCGCCCGTGCCCGTGCCCTTGTCGGTGTAGGCGACCGCGCTGCCGTTCTTCAGGCCCCACTCGCCGGCGGTGCCGATGGCGCCATAGACGCCGCGCGAGCCTGAAGACGGCGCCGTGACGATGCAGGGGCTTGCCGGGTCGAAGCTGTCGGGCAGCTGCACCATCATGGTCACGTTCACCTTGCCCGAGGCGTTGCCCGCGTAGGCGATATGCTCGACGCCGGCCACCAGCCCCTGACCGCTCGTCGGCACGCCGTCCGCGGTCACGTTCGGGCCGTACAGCACGCCGTAACCGCCGCCTTCGGTGGTGTCGACCAGCGCCCGGTAGTTGTTGTAGATGGCGAGCCGGCGGAGCTCGGCCGGCGTCGGATTCTCCGAGTCGGTAAAACCGGGCGTGGGTGCGGCGAACGCGAGTCCGTCCTTGCCCAGACCGCCGGTCAGAAGATCGTCGCTGACCCCGTCATAGACCGTGCGCGAGATCTCGCCGAGGATGAAGTTCGGCCGTTCGCCGGCCTGCGCCGTGCCCAGCTCCGCTAAGGCAATCGAAATCGGTATCGCCCGCAACAGACGCTTTCGAAAGGTCATCGCACCCCCCCTTGTTTACCCCTGACCAACCCTGCCGAGCCACAAGACAGGGTCTTCAACGGCGATAGTACACGAAGCTCGGCGCATCGTCTGCCCGTTCGCTTCGCCCGAGCCGAGCACGGCCTACTGCCGGATCGGCGAGCACTCACCCCGCCTTGCTTGTGATCTCGTCCAGGGTTTCGCGGTAGGGCGCCGCGTTGTCACCGGCCAGGCGCACGGCCTCGCGCGCGGCGTCGATCGCCTCGGCCTTGCGGTTCAGGTCGAGCAGCACGTAGGCCAGGTTGTTCCAGGGCGCCGGCGATTCGGGACGCGCCGCTATGGCCCGGCGGAATGCTGTTTCGGCGCCGCCGAGATCGCGATTGGCATAGGACACGTTGCCCAGGCCCATGAGTGCGCCGAAACTGCCGGACCAGCGTTGCAGCGCCGTGCCGTAGGCCGTGGCGGCCTCGTCGAGGCGCTTGCTGCGTTCCAGTCCGGCGGCGGCCCGGAGGACCGCGGTTTCGCCCGAACTGGCCGGCAGCCGGTCCGGCGGCAGCACGACCAGGGCCCAGTAGTCGCCGCGCTCCCAGGTGTGCTCGAAGGTGCCGAGCGCGGTCACCCGCCGTTCGTCCAGGCCGGAGTGCAGCACGATCTCGCGCGCCTCCAGGTCATAGCCGATGGCCACGGCGAAGTGCCATTGCGGATACCAGTCGAGCGCCAGATTCTGGAACACCAGTACGGGATTGCCGGCCGCGATCTCGCGCAGCATGTCCGGCAGATTGCCGACAGGCACCGCCAGGCGGCCGTTGCGCCGGGCCGCGGTGAGTACGTCGCTGCGCAGCGAGCCTTCGCGTTCCGGCGTGTAGACCTGGGGGACCAGATCGTCCTGCGTGACCGGCAGTCCCGACCAGGCCAGCACCATGGCCAGCGCCGCCGGCCCGCAATAGTAGCGCTCCTGGGGAAAGAACGGGACTTCCGCGACCTCGGCCCTGGGCGGCAGGTCGCCGGGGTCGGCGGCCAGGCGCGCGGTCTGGGGCGCGGCGCAGGCGCTCAGCGTCAGCAGGAAGATCGCGCCGGCAAGGCCGGCCGCCCGGTTCGCCTTGATGTTCAACTCACCGCTGGCTCTTGACGAAGGGGAACACGTCGGTCAGCCCGAGCAGGTCCGTGATCAGCAGGACCAAGAAGACGATGAGGATTGCGCCGACAATGACGCCGACGGCGCTCTGCCCCGCAGGCAGCTCGTCCAGCTTGCCGGCGATCTGCCGGACCTCGTCGTCCGACAGGGTGTTCGCCCGCTGCGCCGCTTCGTCGGGGTCGATGCCCAGGGCCTGCAGCTGTTGGCGGACATCCTCGCGCGCCATGAACCGCACGACGCGCTGGCGGTCGCCGGCCAACTCCGACTGCGCGACCACCTGATCGGTGGTGACCATGGCCGCGTGGGCGAAATGGATCGGCAGGGACGTCACCAGCATCACGATCGCCATGCCGATCGCAATTCCGCGCATGGAATGCCTCAAGTGCATCATGCTCATACTCTCCTATGTCGCCTGTATTGACACGGGCAATCACGGTCGGACATCCCTGGACCGGATTCTCCCTCCGGGAAGAACGAACAAGAGACCGCGACGCGCGTCAACCTGAAACTGGCCGTGGCGCCCGACATCTCCGGCATGCCCGTGAACAGACGGCCGACTCCGCGGCGTAGCGAGGCCGGCCGGACCCGCTGGAGTCCGTCAGCGGGCGTTGATCACTTCGTCTGGTTCTCGATGAACGGGAACACGTCGGTGTAACCGAGCAGGTCCGTGATGACCAGCAGCAGGAAAAGGGCGAGCCCGGCGGCGAGGATCACCACGATGACGTCCTGACCCGCGGGTAGCTCATTTAGTCTGCCGGCGACCTGCTGGATCTCTTCGTCCGACAGGCTGTCGGTGCGCCGGGCAGCCTCGTCCGGGTCGATACCGAGGGCTTCGATCTGTCGCCGGACGTCCTCGCGCGCCATGAACTGATTCACTCTGGCCCGGTCCTCGTCCGCGGCCTGCGCCGCGACCACCTCGTCCGTCGTGACGATGGCCGCGCTGGCGAAGCTTATCGGTAGAGACGTTGCCAGCATGACGACCGCCATGGCCAGCGCGATGGTCCTTGAGAATTGTCCGAGGTTCATCATATGCGTGCTCTCCTTGTTGCTTGTGTCGCTCCGGGTCGACCGCTGAATTCCCCGGGACCTTGCGATCGGGTGGTTCGCCCTCCGCCAGGCCGCTCTCGATCCGCCGACCTCGGCGCGTTGCCGCTTCTATGCCAGGTTTCCATGCAAGACTGTCGCCAATGCCCTAGCCGCCATCGACGCCGTAAGGTGCCCCGGCGGGTCCCCCACCTGGCGAGTATGGCGACTGGCGGCCAGCAGCACAAAAGGCTATCTGTGTAATCTCTGTGACATGTCCGGGCGGCGGTGTGGCAGCGGCATGGTTCGTCTCTCGCCGTCCGCTCGCCGCGGTGAAACCCGGATCTCAGGGAAACTTGCAGCGTTCGCCGGTTACCTTCACGAAGCCTTGGGGGCCGCGCTGGATCGCGAAGCGATATTCGGAATCCCGGACTACGACCGAATGATGCATCGGGAGCTTGCCGGTTTTTTCCGTGGCCCCGCCGCCGATTTGCGTAAACCGCACGGTGAGCGGCTTGGCCGGATCGAACCACGCCTCGGCATTGCCCTCCGGGTTGGTCGCGTTGGGCCCGCGCGCGGTGATCGTGATGGTCTCGCCGCCGAAACTGACCGAATCATTGGCGCCTTGATAGAGCGGCGTCTGCACCAGGAAGCGCTTCGTCATCGGATTGCTGTCGCAGGATCTGAGATTGCCGGTCGCCTCAATCACGAAGGCCAGCCGTTTGGCCTCCACGCCGTCGGCCATCCTGTTACGAATCAGCTCGAAGAGATCCTTGCTGTGACCGGTCGGGACTTCCGCTTGATAGCGTTGCTGCCATTCCGCCTCGCGGTTTCGTGCCGCCTCGGCGGCGGCGGTCAGCTCGGTGTTCGTCTCTTGCAAGGCGGTCAAGGTCCGGCTCAGTTCGGCCACCTGCTTCTCGAGCCGATTCACGGGCTGCAATGCGGCGATCGAGCCGGTCTCGTAGGCGAAAAGGCCGGCGGCCAAGAGGAGACCGAGAACGAAGACAGCCTTCACGACCTTCCACCGGATGGTCCGGCGCCGGCGCCATCTGGATTCGTGCAGACCCATCGACATGCGTGCTACCCTATCCTCTAGTGCTGTGCGTCAAAACTAAAGGCGCGAAGACTAACCAATGGTTAGCGAAAAGTAACCACCCTGCCGGTCGGCGGCGCCACGATCCCGCCGGCGCGCTCAATGGGCGGTTTTCGCGCCGCCGTGGTCGCCCGGTTTCAGCACCTCGCGGAGCGCCGCGGCGGTCGCCTGGCTCACGTAATAGACACCGTCCACGATGCTCGTACCGTCGGCGTCCCACTTGGTCGAATCGAAATCCCATTTGATAAGTTCGGCCTTTCGCTCGGGATCCTCGATCATCCGGCGCAGGCGCCGAGTCAGCACGCTTTGGAAATAGGACAGCACGTGCCAGTCGGAATCTCCCGTGACCGCCAGGAGGTCCTTCAGGGACGCCCGGCCGTTTCCGCTTGCCAGGAGCTCGAGGCGCTTGCGGTGCTGTTCGGCCAAACCATGGACCAGCTTGACGGTCATGTCCGCCGAAAGATCGACGGGCCGGCGCCAGAACAGCTTGGCGCCGGATCCGCGGCGCTTCGGCTCGGTCATGGCCTTTCCGGCGAGCTTCTCGATGAGTTCCCGTTGCGTGCGTGGCGAGAGCCGCCGGAAATCGGCCTGATCGATCACGATATTCATGGTCAAATCCCCAGTGCGTTGCTGGTCAGGGCGGAGCGAGCACCCTCTCCGGGGCATCCGGAATCACTCGTCCGCCGGGATTCGGGTCAGTCTACCCGCAAAACCCAGCCCGAAGAAAGTGTCGCGACCGGGTCCGCACTGTCCGGCTGGCGACAATCTGGCGGTCGGGGGCCGGCGGGCGGGGGCCGGCGGGGGGGGATGACGCTTTCGGATCGGTTGGTCCGCGCCCTCTTGACGCAGATCATTGATCCGTCCCGCTTCGCGACGCAAGATATCGGCGTGCGGCCGGCCGCGCGCCGGCGATTGTCAGGAGCGTCCCGTCGTGGAACGCCGAGGGCACGTCATCGTTATCGTCGTCGTCCTTCTGGTCCTGGTGCTGGCCCTGGCCGTGGCCTTGACCCGCCCGGCTGCCGCCCTGCCTTGGCAGGCGGACGTCGTGCCGCGGATTGGCGGCGAGCCGGGGTGCGACGTGACCCCGCCAGGCCCGATCATCGCGGTGGTCCTCGACGTGCAAACCGGCCGGCAGCTGGCCGAGCGCTGGTGCAGTGGCTGCCACGTCGTCGAAGCGTACAGCCGCGTGGATCAGACTCCGTCCTTCGAAACGATCGCCAAGGACCCCTTGAAGACGTCCGAGTGGCTGCGCGCCTGGCTGATGACGCCGCATTCGACGATGCCCGACCTGACCCTCAGCCGCTCCGAGGTCGAGGCGATCATCGCCTACTTGAAAAGCCTCGGTGACGGCTGACTGCACCGATCGGTCTCCGACAGCCGCCGGCTCCTATGTCGGCACGACCATATCGCCCGGCTTCAAGCCGAGCAGCTGGTCGGCCCGCCCCTGATTGACAGCGATCTCGGCCAAGCCGTTGGCGTTTTCGTACCAGAAGGCCACGCCCGGAGCCACGGCGGAAAAAGTCCGGGCCCGCTCGAGCCTGTGGCCAGCGACTACCAGGGCCGCATCCTTGGGCAGGCCGGCGGCGCGCAGACCGGTCACCGCGTTGCCGAAGCGGTCGAGGTAGACGATTTCATGCAGATCGTCGGGCCAGCCGGCACCGGCCATCTTGGCTATGGGGTAAGGGCTGCCGGGCGGTTCCTCGCCACGGGCCAGGCGTGCGGCCACTGGGGCGAAGAGGTCGCGGCCGTGAAACGAGGCCGAAAGCCGGTCCGGACGCCAAGTGACCTGCCAGGCACGCGCCGTCTCGGCGCGCCTTGCGGTCGGCGCCAGAAGTCCGTTGTCCGGACCGACGAACCAACGCCCGTCGGCTTCCACCACGAGCGGCAGCCGCGAGCCGCCGACCCCCGGATCGATCACCGTCAGGAACACGCATCCGGCGGGAAAGGTCGGCGCGTAGGCGGCCAGCAGATACGCGGCCGCCTTGGCGTCGAAGGCCGGGGCATCGGCCATGAGATCGATCAGCGTCACGCCCGGGGCCTCGCCGTGCAGCACGGCCTTCATCTGGCCGACGTAGGGCCCGTCGAGGCCGAAATCCGTGAACAGCACGATCATGACACCACTATGGCTGTGCCAAGCGGCGGGCGGCAAGCACACTGGATCTGGACTCCCGCGATCATACCGTATATCGTATTAAACAACGTCAATGGCACCAGATATAGGTGCCACTACTAGATATTGCGCGAACCAAGGGGTTGAACATATGGCTTGGACGAACGAGTTGATCCAGGAGTTGACCCAGCTTTGGGACGCTGGCCACAGCGCGTCCCATATCGGCAAGAAGCTGGGTGTTTCCAAGAATGCAGTGATCGGTAAGGCGCACCGCCTCAAACTGCCGGCGCGTCCCTCGCCGATCCGGGCCGAGGGCTCGGCGCTTCGGCTCCGCAAACAGTCGCCCAGGCCCGTCTTCAGGCCGAAACCGGTGCTGGAGGTCGTAGCCAAGCCGCCGCCGCGCCCGGTGCGCAGGCACTCCGACGGACCCGGCTGCCTATGGCCGATCGGCGATCCGGGGCGCCCGGAGTTCCATTTCTGCGGCGAGCCCGCAACGCCCGGCAAGCCATACTGCGATGCCCATTGCGCCAAGGCCTACATCGTCAAGTCGCGCGCCCGCTCCGAGGCTGCCTGACCGGACCGCCCATTTCCGAAAGCAGGTGCTAGACGGTGACCGCGGTGCCCTGTCGTCTGGGGTCTCCGGCCGCGGCGAGTTCCCCCTCGGCCGAGCGGGTCACGCCGTGCACGCCGCCGAAGAAGAAACTATGGGACGGCCAGTCTATGACCGTGTCCGAGAGGCTCGCCACGGCCTGGCGGGCGGCTTTGTCGAAGCCGTCCTCCAGGTTCGCCACACCATCCTCGAAATGCAGCCGCGGGGCCATCACCGCCGTGCCGGCGTCCTGCGCGAAATCGATTAGATTGACCAGGACCTGAAGGATCGCGGTGCGGATCCGGTTGGATCCGCCCGTGCCCAGGGCCGCCATCGAGCCGTCCGGCAGGAAGGCCAGGCTGGGTGCCATCATGGACGAAATGCGGCTGTTTTCGGGCCAGACGTGAAAGCCCAGCGGGTTGAGGTCCTGCTCGCCCAGCATGTTGTTCAGCATGATGCCGCTGCCGGGCACCATGATACCGCAGCCCTCGCCGTTCGACAGGCTCAAGGCGGCCACGTTTCCGGCCGCGTCCACCACGCTCAGGTGTGTGGTCCCCCTGGTGCTGGCGGCTTGGCCGGCAACCTCGCGGGCGTAGGCCGCCAGTAGGTCCGGGTCCAACAATCGGGCGGCGGCGGCGGCCTCCTGGGCCTCGTCGAGCGCCTCGTGCAGGCGGGATTCGATGCGGGCCCGGTTGGTCAGCGCCATGACCCGGGTCAGGATCGCCAAGTGCTCGGCCGAGCCGAAGCCGACGCTGCTCAGGTCGCATCCGGCCAGGAGCTCCAACGCGAAGGCGATCAGGATGCCACCCGAGGAGGGCGGCGGGTTGGTCAGGATGCGCGCATCACGGTAGCGGCGCTCCAGCGGCGCGCGCCGCTCGACCCGATAGGCCGCGAGATCCTCGGCGGTCACCTGGCCGCCGCCGTCGCGACAGGCCGCGACCAGGCGCTGGCCCAGCTCGCCGTCATAGAAC
>CAMYMY010000093.1 GCA_947259625.1 uncultured Kiloniellales bacterium
TCGGCGCGCCACAGGACCTCGCTGTCGCGGTACGTCCCTTCGCCAGTTCCGAAGGTCCGGAACATCGGGCATTCGGTTTCGGGATAGGGAGCGCCGTCCGACCGGCTGTGATGGATGCGCTCGTGCATGTTGGCGCCCAGCAGGGCGCCGGCGTTGTCGTAGCCCAGAAGGCGTAGGCACTCCGGATTCACGAAGGTGCAGCTTCCCTCGACATCAATGCCGTAGATCCCCTCGCCCGCGCAGTCGAGCAGGAGGCGGACCTGTTCCTCGCTCTCGCGCAGCGCCGTTTCGGCCTGTGCGCGGTCGCCGATCATCTTATTGAATGCCGCCGAAACCTGGGTGATCTCGTCGCGGCCACGCAGGGGCAGGACAACGTCCGCTTCGCCGCGCCCGAAGCGCTCGGCGGCCAGGGACAGGGACCTCAGGTTCCGTGTCAACACGTGACCGAGGAAAATGGCGGCGAGGATGCTCAGGAAAATCTCGGTCGCGGCGATCGCGACACCCCGGTTGAGCGCGTCCCGCACCGTGCGCTCCACCCGCGCGAAGGAGAAGCCCATATGGACCATGGCGCGTAGTTTTCCGGCGAACACGATATTGCCGGATACGTCAAGCACGCCCTTCGGGGTTGCGCCCGGTATCTCCTGCAGGCCCTGGAGATCCGCCGTGTCGCCCACCGCAACAAGCGCCTGTCCCCCGGCATCCAGCACGACGATGTAATCGAGTTCGTCGTGTTGCAGCACGGCAAGGGCGTATTCCTCCAGAGAGGCGTAGTCGGCCTCGATGAGGTAGCGGCCGACCGTACTCGAGAATTGCTGCTGTATGACGTTCGCCGACTGCGCCAGCCGGTCGGCGTGGGTCTTTCGGACCTCGGTGGTGTTGGCCCAGACCATGATCGAAAGCATGACCGCCTCGATCACGACGATCGAGAAAATGATCCGATAACGCAGGGAAAACAAAAACTTCCACATCGTGCTATTGGTCCGCCACGACCGTGGAGAACCTTTCGAAGACGTCGTATTCCTCGGCACCGGTCCGGGTGAAGCCCGGCCAGCTCAGATGTTCGAGCAGCGCCAGCCCCTTTCCGGTGGCGCTCAAGGCGACCAGGGCGCCGGCGAAGGCCTCGGCCCGCGGCGCGCCCACCCAGGGCGCCACGCTGAACGGCATGTTCGGTGTACTTTGGGTTTCCGCGACGATCCGCATTTCGACGGTCACATTGGGATCGGCCCGCGCCAGAGGCGTCGTCATGAGGCCCGCCGCGTCGGAAGCGCCTCGATAAGCGGAATAGAGAGACGCGTTGTGGCTGGGCGTCGCGACCAGGGTCGTGTCGCCGTCGGGATCGCAGCCCGCATCGACTAACCGCTGGCGCACCAACAGGGTGCCCAGGGCCAGGGCGTCCGGTGTGGAGATCCGGCGCCCGCAGAGATCCCCGGGCGCCGCGATCTCGCCGTCGCGGCGGGCCACGATGACCGCCTTCATCAGCGGACCGTCGACCCGTGCGACCACGCGGTAGCCCGCCTCGCGTTGCGCCAGGTAATAGAAATGCGGTGCCGTAAAGAGGAAATCGTAGCGCTTCTCCTCTTGGGTCCGGCGCACGAACTCGGCATAGCCCGGGGCGGTCTCCAACACGACCGGAACGCCGAGGGTCTCGGCCAGGTGATCGACCAGCGGCTCGAAACGACGGACCAGTCTTTCGGGGCTGACGATGGGAAGAAAGCCGAAGATCAGAGGTCGCTCGGAATCCTGGCCGGCGGCGACGGCCGTGCCCGACGTCTGGAGAACGACCCCCAATGTCAAGAGGGCGCAGAAGATGCGGGTAGCCCGTCCGCTTGGGCGCGGAGCGATCATCCGAGGCTTCCGATCATTTGGGCGATCAAGGGACCAGCCTCTTCGTGCCGGGCACCCGAGTGCCGGCGAAAAAGCCGGCCTCCGCCAGCGGGTCGCGCTGATATCTCCCGTCGGCTCTCCGACCGCTGCCATCCCGCCACGGATATGACCAGAGTTTCCATCTTAGCGACAAGAAACCTCGCCAGGATCAATTATCTAGTTGTAAGGTATATTTGCCTCTTCTCTAAGAGCTAATATCAAAAGTCATTGATTATGCCATTCGGCAGGAGGTCCGGCTGTCGCGCAGTACCGTAATCGGGAGAAGCCGGGAGATTTCGTGGGACACGCGGCCGACACCCTATGGCTGGATCACCGGCGGCGGACTACCCGTCAGGACAATCCCTTGGAAACGGCGAGCGTTTCGTCGGAGCCGTCCTCCAGCCCAGGTATCCGCCAATGGCCGGTGCTGTCCCGGCAGGCGGCCCCGGGGTAGCTACGCTTGCCTTCCTTACCCGACCAGGTCTGCAGGAAGGAGCGGCACACCTTGCCGTCGCCGCTCTCGAAGCGGGAGGTCGGCTTTATGGAGACGCGGGTGTCCACACCGGAACTGCGCCACGGCGCCTCGCGCCCGTTCGACACCGTTTCCAGAGCCTGCTCGACAGCGCGGCTGAGCGCGGCGCGGGCGATCGGTGGCCAACCCTCCCCGCCGGGTCGGATCGTAACCAGTTCGACCTCGCTGCTCTCTCCGGCGGCCTGGCCGTGGTCTTCCAAGCGGACGAAGTGCTGAATGCTCGATGCGTAATACCAAACTCGCTCGAGGGCCGGCGCGGTAGCGCTGGCGACACGGTCGCAGATCAGCTTCAACGTATCGAAAGCGCCGGCCATGACCGTGACTTTCCGCCTGCCCGCGAGATGGCAACGCCAGTGCTCCGTCGATTTCGTCAAGGCGCCCGAACCGCCCCGTTGCACGACCGAGTCGACCGAGAAGGATAGTTCCTGGTCGGATGCATGCGGCCACAGGCCCCCGGGTTCGCCGTCCAGGGCCCGCGTTCCGCTTTCGGTCTGCGACTGCCAGTACGCCCAGGGCAGCAGGAAGTTTCTGTTGGCGGTGAACCTGGTGCCGTCGTTGCGCTGCCAGCGCACCATGTCGCCTTTGAGGCCGACCACGGTGTCCACCCGTCCATCGGAGTAGACGAAGGTGTTTCCGATTTGATAGGCCGGCGGACCGCCGGCCTGCGGTTTCGGGGTGGTCTTGGCGCTCTGGCTTTCTTGAGGTAACCGCTTCGTCCTTGCCGACTTAGCACGCTGGTGCGAGGCCTCGAGTCGACGCAACAAAGCCGCGGTGACCCGGCCATCGGCGGCCAAGCCGGATTTTTCCTGATAGTCGCGGACGGCTCGGCGCGTTCTGGAGCCCGGTACGCCGTCGGCCGGCCCCGGTTCATAGCCGAGGTCCGTCAGCATTCGCTGGACCCGCCGCACAACGGTCTTGTCTTCTGCCTCGCTGGCGCCCCGGTCGGCCACTGCTTCCCGCGCGGCCGGCTTGTTCCACGGCATATCCGCCAGTTTTGGAAGCTCGAACGACTCGCACCCGCTCAGCAGGCCGAACGACGCCAGGACCACCGCGCCGACGGCGAAATTGGAGGCTTTGTCCGGTCGCGAACAGCCGCTCATCCCAAAACGGACTCCCACCCCCCGGAAGACCTGCCACCCATAGCAACCCCTAGGAAATATGACCATGTTCCTTTGCTCAACCGAACCCCAACCTAGGCCCGGCGGTGCCCTCCAAAACAGCATTGGCCGGGATCGGAGGATCGCAAGCACCTTCGCGGTCCCGCCTGTCGCGCCCCAGTCGTCCGCAGTGTGCCGACTTCCTGATAAAGTTTGAGGAAAATCCTAGATTCCGAACGGTTAACAATCGGTGTATCCGAGCCATCCAAGCTCCGACGTCCATGTGCCGTCATGTCTTCCCGCCGTCCAACTAGCCCTCCACGGTCGTATCAACGCCCGGCCACCTGCTTGAGAATCGGTTCCGGCGCATCCTCCGACCGAATACCGTAGTCGACCTCGTCCGGCTCCGCGTATACGACCCGCTCCGCCGGGAAGATCAGCTTGACCGTCGTGCCCGCCCCCAGGGTGCTTTCGATCTCCAGCTGTCCGTCGTGCATCTCCACGAGCCGCTGGGTCAAGGGTAGGCCGAGCCCGGTCCCTTCGAATTTGCGCGCCAGCGAGGCGTCTACCTGCTTGAACGGCAGTACCACGTCCGCCAGGTCCTGGGCGGAAATTCCGATCCCGGTGTCGGCCACGCCCAAGATCAATCGGCCCTCCGGGTCGACGCCCGCCGTGATCGTAATTTGTCCGCCCTCGGGCGTGAATTTCACGGCATTGGACAGCAGATTGATCAAGATCTGGCGGATCGCACGCTCGTCCCCGCGCAGGCCGGGGAGCGAATTCGAAACATCGGCCTCGAGTCCGAGTTTGGCCGCGGAGATGCTCTCCTGCAGAATGGAGTGGACGGCACGCCACGACCGGGCCACGCTGAGGGTCTCCTCGTGCAACTCGAAGCGGTTGGCCTCGATCTTCGACAGGTCCAGTATGTCGTTGATCAAGCTGAGCAAGTGCTTGCCACTCATGTGGATGTCGTCGGCGTAACGGCGATACTGTTCGCTGCCCAGCGGCCCGAAGAACTGCCCGGCCATAATTTCGGCGAAGCCGATCACCGCGTTGAGCGGCGTGCGCAGTTCGTGGCTCATCATGGCCAGGAATTCCGACTTTGCCCGGTTCGCCACCTCCGCCTGTTCCTTGGCGCTGCGCAGCTCGGTCTCGATCCGTTTGCGTTCGGCGATCTCCAACTGTAGAGCGGCGGTGCGCTCGTCGACCGACCGCGCGATCTCGCGCGTGCGGTTCTGCGACCAGACCAGATACTGCACCAGCAACGCGGTCAGCAGCAACGTGAAGGTGACGAACCCCCAGGACGCGCTGTCCACGTTGCGGGTGAAGTGACTCGGCACCGGTTTGACCACGATCCGCCAATCCCAGCCCACCACGTCGTGCGTCGTTGCGTTGAACAGGCCCTGGACCGCTTTGGCCTCGGACAGCGGCTCCGACGGGCCGGGCCGCAGCGGGGAGGGATGATAGTAGACGAGGCGCTGGTCCGGCCCGGCATTCTTGTCGAAGAGATAGATGTCGAGGCCTGGAGGCAGGGTCAGCCCCGGCAGGGCGGCATCGATCAGGTCGCCCAGCCGGTAGATGCCGCGCAGAAAACCGATCAGCTTTTCCCGCCGTTCCTGAACCGTGAATGGCACCATCTCCGACTCGTAAATCGGCAGAACGATGGCGAACTCCGGCTGGCCGTCGGCTTTCCAGGTTGACGGGGCCCTGCGGGTGGCCACCGCCGCGCCGGTGTCCCGGGCCCGTTCCAAGTGCTCCCATACGGTGACGTCGGTGGCCAGATCGAACCCGACGCTGCGCTCGTTGCCCTCGAAGGGCTCCACGTAATAGACAGGATAGTATTCGTCCCGCGCCGTGGCCTCGATGCGTGCGCCTTGGGTGTCGAGCTCGTTGATGCGGAAGTCGAAAAGCCCGTCGCGCGACGCGCGTTTTTCGTAGGCGCGGCGCCGACCGGCTGGTACACGCGGCACCCACTCCAGCGACCGGATGCCGGGATGGCTCGGCAGGGTGCGGCCGGCGAATTCGAAGAACGTCCAGCGACCCACCTCGTCGTCGGCGTCGTACAGCGCGCCAGCAGCGTCGACCACGGCCACATATCCGTTGATCGCCTCGCTCAACGTCGCGGTGAACTGGGTGGCTGGAGCTTGGAATTCCTGCTGAGCCTGGCTGCGCGACAGATTCTGTATTGCGAAGAATCCGCCGGCCGCGATGATGAAACCGAAGACAAACACGGCGCCGGTCAGCAGCTGCTCCTGGAGCGGCGTGGCCGTACGATAGCTCCAATAGCTCTGTACGACCTGCCCGACCCCATGGCGAGCCAGACGTGGCAGGCCCTCTACGAGACCTCGGAAGTGACTTACGACCGACCGGCGGCCCGATCGGCGTCCGGCTTTCGAGTCAATATTGTCTAAAATGCCAGCGGTCTCTGCGGCGCTCCCGGGCGACTTGGTCGCACCCGGGGTGAAAGGCCGCTGTACCTGCATGACCTCTGGACTGATCTGTGTAGTAATCGACACAAATTATGCCAGCGGTGGAATTAACATCCCTTTAACACTTTGGATTAACTAAGTGTATAAATTGGGCCGCCCGGACGAAAGTCGGGCCTTTCAGGACCGGCCGCCGAGCAGCGCGCGGACCTTGTCCGGGCTGTCCGACAAGCCGGGAACCTGCCAACGCCCCTCGGCCTCGCGGCAGGCGGTTCCCGGGTAGCTGCGTCTAACCTTCTTGTCGGCCCAGATCTGGACGAAATTCCGGCACGTCTTGCCGTCGCCGCGTTCGAACAGGGGGTGGGGTTTGATCGTGACGCGTGTCTCCACCGCGGAGCTGCTCCATTCGATCTGCTCGTCACTCGACATGCTTTCCAAGGCATGCTGCAGTGCCCAATCCAGGCCGGCGCGCGCCGCCGGTGGCCAGCCCCGACTGCCTGGTTGGATCGCCACCAGTTCGACGTGCCGGTCCCGTTCCTCGACCTCGTAGAAATCGTTCAGCCGGACGTAGTGGCGGACCCGCGGCGCGTAGTACCAGACACGGGTCAGTTGCGGCGTGGACTCACGGGCGGTGCGGCGGCACACGACTTTGAGCGTGTTGAAGGTCCCGGCAACGACAGAGATTCTTTCCACCTTCTCCACCCGGCAGCGCCAGTGCTCCACGGAATCGCTGATATTGTCGGGCCGGTCCCGGATCTGAACGATCGTCCTGGCCGAGAAGGAGGTTTCCTTGCCGGGCTTGAGCGGCCACAGCATCCCGCGCTCCGCGCCGAGCATGGTCTGCCCGCGTTGGCCCGCCGAGACCCAGGACACCCTGGGACGAACGAAGTCCCTGTACGCCGTGAACATGGTACCGCGATTGCTCTGCCATCGGACCTTGTCGCCGTCGACGCTGACGACGGTCTCGACTCGTCCATCCGAATAGACGAAGGAGTCCCCCGGCTCGTAACCCGGCGGCGAGTTGGCCTTCAAGCGTGGCGTCGCGGGAGCCTTTCCGCCCTCCCGCAGATTGGACGCGAGATGCGCGACTAGGCCAGGCGAGACTCTTCCGTTCGCCTCGAGCCCCGTGTCGGCCTGGTAGTTGCTTACCGCCGCACGCGTTTTCGGCCCATCCACGCCGTCCGGTCGCCCCGGATCGTAGCCGAGCTTGGCAAGCAGGGTTTGCGCTTTGAAAATCAAGGGGTCCACTGCCGGGAGGGGTTCGTTCACCGGAGTATTTTCGATTCGTTCCGCGGTGGAATCGGGGATCTCAAAGATCGAGCTGAACGACCAGGTGTCACTGCATCCGGTCAGCAAGCCGAGCGCCACGCAAAGTCCGACTAGAGTCAGTGGACGCGAACGCGGTATCGGCGAACGGCCGGCATGAGGCAGTGAATGCCCCTCCAGCGGCACCGGCTGTTTTCTGCTATGCGAGTAAAGCGAAGACATTCCTTGATACAAGGTCTCGATTTCGATCGCCACTCCGTCCTGTTGTCGTCCTGTCGCGGCCGCGGCAGTCATAGAGAGTCAGGCCCGGTGAAGTAGCAGGGCGCCGCGGGGCGGACCGCTTGACCCTTGATCCGTGACACCTGGCAGGCTAAGGCGCGAATGGTTAACAATTGGTGGAATCCGTCCCGCCGACATCGCTCCGGCACCGCGAGTGCGCGGAATCCGCCGACGGATGCTCACGGAACCGGCCGGCACATCACTCTCCCGCCGCCCGTCGGGTCGCGGTGCTCGACCCTGGGTCGATCATCCGGGACTCAGCCTTTGACCCGTCGTCGCGCCGGGTATCGGGCGCGATGACACGGTCCGGCGGAAAAATCAGGCTGACCTTGGTGCCACGCTCGAGCGCGCTTTCGATTTCCAGCCAGCCGCCATGCAACTCCATGAGCCGTTTGGTGAGCGGCAGGCCGAGGCCGGTTCCTTCGTATTTGCGCGACAGCTTGCTATCGACCTGGTTGAAGGGCAGCAGGACCTTCGGTTGATCCTCCTCGGATATGCCAATGCCGGTGTCGCTCACGCTCACCACGAAACGGCCCTCGCCGTCGGCGCCCGCCGCTACCGTGATATGTCCGCCCTCGGGTGTGAATTTCACCGCATTGGACAACAGGTTGATGAGCATCTGTCGCAAGGCGCGCTGGTCGGCGCAAAGGCTCAACCTCGGCTCGGCGAAAATGCTTTCGAACTCGAGCCGTTCGGCGGTCATCTTCTCCTGGTGCAGCGGCAGAACGCTGTGCAGCGTATCGGCGACGTCGACGGCCTCTTCGTACAGCTCGAAACGGTTCGCTTCGATCTTCGAAAGGTCGAGGATGTCGTTGATCAAGCTCAGCAGGTGATTGCCGCTCAGCCGGATGTCCTCGGCATAGCCACGGTACTCCCGGTTGCCGATCGGCCCCAGGTTCTCCCGGCAGAGGATCTCGGCAAACCCAATAACGGCGTTGAGCGGGGTCTTCAACTCGTGGCTCATCATGGCCAGGAACTCGGACTTGGCCCGGTTGGCGACCTCGGCCTGGTCCTTGGCGGCACGCAGCTCCTGCTCGATCCGCTTACGCTCAGTGATCTCCGATTCCAGGGCCACGTTGGCCGTCGACAATTCCGCGGTGCGCTCGGTCACCGAGCGCTCGATCTCCTGCGTGCGGGTCTGCGAGGAGACCAGGTACTGGACCAGGAGTGCGGTCAGCAGCAGCGTTATCGCCCAGAAGCCCCAGGCCGCGGAGTTTACGTTGTAGGTGAACTCGCTCGACACCGGCTTGACCACGATCGTCCACTTCCAGCCGGCCAGCTCGTGAGTCGTGGCGGTAAACAGCCCCTTGAACGCTTCGTTCTCCGGCATGGGCCCGGGCCGGTCCTGGCGTAGCGGCCAGGCATGATAGTACAGCAGGCGCGCGCCCCTGCGGCGGTCCTGGTCGTAGAGATAGATGTCGAGCCCCGGCGGGGCGGTCAACCCGGGCAGGGCCGCAGTCACCAGGTCGCCTAGGCGATATATGCCGCGCACGAATCCGCGCAGCTTATCCCGCCGCTCCTGGATCGTATCTGGCACCGTCACGGAGCCGTAGACCGGTAGGACCACAGTGAACTCCGGCTGGTCCGAGAGTTCGGCGGTCGGCGAGGTCCTTGGAGTGGCCACCAGGCCACCGATGTCCCGCGCCAGGGTCAGGATCTCGAGCTGCGCCGGGTCGGCAGCCAGATCCAGCCCCAGGAAGGTCTCGTTGCGCTCGAAGGGCTCGACGTAGAACACCGGGTAGTATTCCGGCCGGTCCCCGGCCTTGACCAGGTTGCCGAGGCCGTTGCGCTCGGTGAAGCGAAAGCCGAACAGGCCGTCGGCTACCGCCTGCTTCTCGTAGGCCGCACGCTGCCCGCCCGAGACCCTGGGAATCCATTCGAGCGCCCGGATGCCCGGGTGGCGCGGCAGGGTCTCGCGGGTGAAATCGAAGAACTGCCACCGGCTTACGTCGCCCGTGGCGGTCAGAAAGGCGCCCACCGAATTGACGACCTCGGCATAGCGGTCTGCGGCCTTGGCGAGGACCGCCGTGAACTGGGTGGCGGGACCCTCGAAGGCCTTTTGCGCCTTCGTGCGATAGTGGTACTGGACGGCAAAGAAGCCGCCGGTCGCGATGACGATGCCAAGCAGAAACACCACGACGGTCAGGAGCCGCTCCTGCCGCGGCGCGCCAGTGCGGTAGAACTCGACCCCGCCGAGGATTCGCTCGACGATCCGCCGGCCCAAATGACGCAGCGTCTTAAGCTCGAATTTGGCGAAAAGCCGCTTTGCCAGACCGCAGAACTGGCGCGACATCTCAGCGGTCCGGGAAATGGGCCGTAATCCCTGCATTTGCGTATTGGAACTTATCCTGCCAGCCGGCAGATAGTATGGCGATTCCAGCGTTAACAACGGCTTAAACAACCCCGACCGAGGGGCTGGGGCGCCGATCGCGCGGCCCGTCCTAGACCGTGTCCTCCAGGCGGCAGTTGACCAGGAGCTCGGCGATGGAGGCGGTGTTGGGCAGGGCGAGTACCGTGGCCACCAGCTCGGCCAGGTCGGCGGGCTGGATCATCGCCTCGGCCGGCGGATCGTCGACCTCGGACACCATGTCGGTCGCCACGTAACCCGGGCAGAGTGCGGTGACCCGCACGCCGTCTTCCCAGCCGGCCTGGCGGGTGGCATGGCTCAAGGCGACCACCGCGAACTTGCTCATGGCATAGCCAACGTTGCCGCCGGCCACCCGCTTGCCGGACACGCAGCGGTCCCATGACGTTGACCGCCCAGAGCGCCTCGTAGCGCTCCTCGGCGTCCTCCTCGAAGCCGGCCGGCATGAGGATCCCCGCAGCGTTGACCAGGCCGTCGATCTGTCCGAAGCGCCCGGCCGTGGCCGCCACCCAGGCCTCGGTGGCGACCCGGTCGCGCGCCTCGTAGGGCTGCCGCAGGACCCGCCCGGGATCGAAATCGCGGCTCGCCGTCTCGAGCGCCGCCGGGTCGCGCACACCGAGGCTGAGCCGGTAGCCGCGATCGTAGAGCGCGCGGGCAACCGCCTGGCCGATCCCCCGGTTGGCGCCGGAGATCATGATCACCCGGTCGTCCACTGCCAGCATGACCGTCGTCCTCCCTTCTCTCCCCGTCTTCAGTCCGCGCCCCGCGCGGCCAACAGAGCCCCGGCCAGTTCGGCGAAGCCGGCCCCGGAGCGAGCCCCGGTGACGTAGGCCGGAAGCGCCGCCATCCGGCCGGCGAAGTCCAGCACGTTGGCGACGCCAACCGCGTTTGGAAAATACGCGAACATGGGCGCGTCGTTCGGCGAATCGCCGGCAAAGACGAAGGCCTCGCGCTCGGCCTCGAGGTCGACGCCGAAACACTCCGCAAACAGCATCCGGGTCATGGCCAGCTTGTCGTAACGGCCGAACCAGCCGTTGACGTGGATCGAGGAGACCTTGGCCGTGGCGCCTGCGGCCTCGAAGAGGGCGACGACATGATCGATCTCGGTGCGCGAAAGCGGCGTCACATCCTCGCGGAAGTCGATCGCCAGGTCGGCCGCGCGGTAGGGCTGGTCCGACGCCAAGCCGGCCCCCGGCACGGCGGCCAGGATCTCCTCCTGCAGGTCCGCCAGACGCCGCCGGTTCCCCGCCCGTTCGGCCTCGTCGGCCATGAAGCGCTTGATCAGCCTGCCTCCGTCCCGGTCGTAGCGGAAATAGAAGGCCCCGTTCTCGCCGACTACCGCGTCGACCGGCCACATGCGCGCGATATGGTCGCACCAGCCGGCCGGCCGGCCGGTCACCGGCACCGTCATGAAGCCGGCCTGGTGCAGGCGCTCGAGCGCAGCGTAGGCCGCGGCGGTCAGCCGGCCCTCCGTCGTCAAGGTCTCGTCGATGTCGAACAGCAGGCCGCGCACCAGGGCGCGCCGGCTGGCCGGGAATGTGGCCAGCGGGCGCGGCACGGCATCGCCCACTGGTGTGCCGGAGCTTTCAGTCATGTCGCGAATGTTGCCTCGAGACTGTGATCGAGTGGTGCCAGCCGATCCTAGGCTTTCTTGTAGATGGCGCAGAGCGCGGAATAAAGGGCGGGACAAAGAAAGAGCGGCCGCCGCGGCGGCCGCTCGTTTCGGACTCCTGGATCAGCAACAGGGCTGTCGCATTCAATTCCAGGTAGCGGATGATCGTCGGAACGGATCTGTGTACTCGGGCGTGTAGCGCTCGCCGGCTAGCTCGGCCAGGTTGACACCGGATTCCCGCACCACGGCGGACAGCGCGGAACGAACCAGGCGCTCCATCTTCTCCAGGACCTGATCGGTGTCCTCCACCAAGTCTTCGCGGACGCGCTCGATATAGGCCGAGGCCAACATGACCTGAACCGCCGCCTCCGCGAGGCTCGTGGCGGGGCTCGCGCTAATCTCGTCTTCCAGAGCGGAGATTTCGGATCCCCAGCTCAGGAAATCGAACGACTCCGCCTGCTGGTACAGCGACTCGAGACGTCGAGCCAAGGAGAGAATCGGCGGATTGTGGGTGATTTCGGTCGCTTCCAATCGGTTCGCATTGTGCAGCATGATCTTGCTTCGCCTTTCGCCCGGTCTTGTCCAGGTATGGTTAAGTAATACTTTGCCCCGACGGTTCTGAAAATTCGGAATTCTACGTACATATTCTTACGTAGTCGGTGCCGGACACCAAAGGGATTACAGAACCAAACCAGGCACAAAGTGTCATTCCCGACTCATTCGCCAAGATACGCTAGCCCTGACCGCCGTGCTTGCTCGTCGTGGGGAAGCTCCCGCTTCGGCCAAGGGCTTGTCACGGTTGCCACAGTGCCGCTCAAAAGGTTAAATACGTTTTAAGATACTAGCCGAAATGGATGAGATTATCAGGCAAATTGTCGTTTTTTTTTCGTCGTATTGCACTAATGATCATAATGCATTTTGCGTCGTCTATAACAGGTATTCCGCCTCGTGGAATCCGGGAAACATCTCCTCTCGCGCTCCGCAGGCCACCGTCCCCGAGCCCGCCCAGCGCTCGCTGCAAACAATGGTCTTCGGCAGTCCGCGAACCACTGCGAGGCGGATCACGGACCGTCCACGCGACTCTTTCGATTTGCTGCGAGGACGCGCGCGACGGTCTCGATCAGCAGACCGTCCTCGATCGGCTTTTCCAACAAAGCGACCGCCCCGGTTTTCAGGGCGCGGTTCCGGGTCGCTCTGTCGGCCTGTCCGGAAATTAGAATTACCGGCATTGCCGCGCGTTCGTCCAAGAGGGTCTCGAGGACTTCCAGACCGCTCATGACCGGCAGATCGAGATCCAAGATCAGGCAGCCGG
The DNA here is from genome assembly GCA_947259625.1 of uncultured Kiloniellales bacterium. GTDB lineage: Bacteria > Pseudomonadota > Alphaproteobacteria > Kiloniellales > JAKSDN01 > CAMYKD01. The sequence continues at coordinate 12,753 of CAMYMY010000093.1, forward strand.
CCGCATGGTCGTGGTCCCTGTCGAGGAAATCCAGACCGCTCCCATAGGTCTCCACCCTGTGGTCCGCCGACTCGAGCAGGACCCTCAGCGAATCCTGCACGGCCGCATCGTCGTCGACGACAAAGATGGTCGGTTTTCCTGTCATTGCCAAATTACGTCATCCAAAGCGTGACGGTAACGCGCCACAGCCGCGCATCGACATAAGGATTTACACCTATACCGGACGTATCCGTTGCAAAGGCCGCTGTCCCTGGAACAACCCGCCCGGCCCCATTGCGGGTCAGATCAATTCATTGTCGATCCCCGCTGCCAAGGCCATACGCACGAGATGGGAAAGGCTCTTTGCCTCCATCTTGGACATGACCCGCGCGCGGTGAATCTCCACCGTCCGCGGGCTGATTCCCAGATCGTAGGCGATCACCTTGTTGGGTTGCCCGCCGACCAAGGCATCCAGCACCTCACGCTCGCGCGGCGTGAGCAGGGCCAGACGCACGGCCATGTCGTCGTTGGTCGCCTCCTCCTCCCGGGCCTTTTCCGAGAGCTCGAGCGCCCGTCGGACGCAGTCGAGGATGACATGGTCGGTGCAGGGTTTTTCGATGAAATCCACCGCTCCCGCCTTCATGGCCTTGACCGCCAATGGGACATCGCCGTGCCCGGAGATCATGATCGTACGCAGCTTGGCACCCATGGCGGAGAGCTTCTGCTGGACCTCGATGCCGCTTATGTCGGGCAGGCGCAGGTCGAGCAGCAAACAGCCGTGGCTCGACGGATTGAGCGCATCGAGGAAGTCGCGGCCGCAACCGTACATCTCGACCGAGAGGCCGTTGGCCTGCAGAAGCGCTCCGAGGCTGTCCCGCACCGCTTCGTGGTCGTCCACGATGAAGATGGTCGAGCTATCCATCAGGATCCCCTGTGGCATCCGGGGCCGCCGGCAACGTGAAACGAAAACACGCCCCGCCCTCGGGATTGGGCTCCGACCACAAGCGCCCACCGTGGGCCGTAATGATCCTGCGGCTGATCGACAGGCCCATACCCAAGCCCTCGCGCTTGTCGGTCACGAAGGGCTCGAACAGCCGCCTGGCAACCTCCGGCGAAAGTCCAGGTCCGGTGTCGCGCACGGCGACCTCCACGGCACCTCCGTTATCCGATGTTTCGATTGTCAGCTCGCGTCTCCCGTATGCCGCCACCGCCTCGAGAGCGTTTCCTACCAAGTTCAGGACAACCTGTTGAACCTGGATGCGGTCGATGATAACGGCTGGCAAGTTTTCACTCAAGTTCAACTTATACTGGATATCCATCCGCGCGGCGTCGATCAACGCCAAGCTGGCCGCGTCCTCGACAACCTCGTTGATGCTCTGAGGCGCGGGCGCCGTCTCGCCCTTTTCGAAAAGGCCTCTCAGACGACGGATGACGTCGCCGGCCCGGGCGGCCTGTTCGACGGTCTTGTTCAGCATCTCATGAATTCTTTCGGGGCCCCCGCTGCCTCCGGGTTCCAGCATGCGGCGGCCGGCCTGCGCGTAGTTCATGATCGCGGCGAGCGGTTGATTGAGCTCGTGGGCCAGAGCCGAGGACAAGTGGCCCATCGCGCCCGAACGGGACACATGGAAGAGCTCCGCCTGCAGCTCGCGCAGCCGCACCTCCCGTTCTAGCAGGGCTTCCTCGGACCGCTTGCGCTCGGTGACATCCGACCCCGTACCCCGGTAGCCTAGAAAGGTTCCCTGGCTGTCGAACACCGGCTTTCCATTGATCAGGTAATAGTAGGTCTGTCCGTCGCCCCTTCGATCCACGTGCTGGAAATTTCGGAGCGGGCGGTGGGCATCGAGGTCCGCCAGGTGTCCAGCCCAATGCCCCTGCTCCGAAGCAGACCCGCGCACCTCCGTGAGCGTTTTGCCCAGCATGCGGGCCCGGGACCCTCCGGTGACGGCTTCGTAGCGACTGGAGATGTAGCTGAAGCGGAGATCCGCATCCATTTCCCAGAACCAGTCGGCCGAAGCTTCGGCGAAATCCTGAAACCGGCGCTCGCTCGCGCGCAGCGCTTCTTCCGCCTGGACGCGGTCCGTGACGTCGATCAAGGCGGTCTGGATCGCGGGCACGCCGTCCCAATCGACCATGCTGTTCATCGCCTCGAGCCAGACGATCGATCCGTCCTTGCGACGGTACCTCGCGGTATGGCGCACCGGCGCCGCCTCGCCGCGCATGCGGGCTTCTCGGTATTCCTTGAGCCGCTGATAGTCTTCGGGAACGATGATCCGGTCGACCGAGTCGACGGTCAGGAGATCTTCGGTGTCGTCATAGCCGAGCATTTCCGCAAGGGCCTGGTTGATGAACAGGGGCTGCCAGTCCCTGTGAATGAAGACGCCCTGGATCGATCCCTCCAGTAGGTTGCGGAACTTCTCCTCGCTCCGGCGCAGGGCGCTCTCGCGCTCCTTGAGCTCGGTGATGTCGACGTGAAACGTCACAGTATGGCTCCGGCTGGTGCCACGGGCCGAGCTTTTCAGCCAACGTCCGTTGGACAGATGCTGGATCACCGTGGCGTCCGCCCTCTCGTCCAGCCTGACCTGTTCATCGATCCACGCCTCCTGCGCTCTCTGCCCCTCGCGAACGTCCAGGGGCTCGGCCCCGCAGCGCAGGACCTCGGCGCGTTCGGCCCCGCGGTAGAGGCTCTGCTCGGGCAGCGAGAGGATCCGTCGGTAGTTCTCGTTCCACAGCAGCAGGCGGTCCTCGGCGTCGAACAGGGCGAAGGCCTCCGAGCTGTCGGAGGTCTCGAGCCATTCGTCACGCTCGGCGTGAAACTGGGCCAGAAGCGCGGCATTGGCCTGCTTGGCCCTGATGCTCTCGAGGAAGGAGGCATAGACTATGCGCGTCGAGCCCAGAACGGCGAGCATAAACGTAATCGCCATGAACGACAGTGCGATGTAATCGCGGTCGCCCTGCAAGACGAAGAGTCCAATCCACGGGACTAGGCTGCCCAGGATGAAAGAAACCGCCGCCTTGGGGATGGGGCCCAGCGTGGCGACCGCTCCAGCCGCCATTGCCGCGGTCATGGTTATGAGGAGGAGCCGATGCATATCCGGCACCTCGGAAAACAAGAAGATGGTGCCGCCCCAGAGGAGGCCTGCAACCGCCGACGAGACGATCGCCTTGCGCGGACCTCGATTGCTGATCCATTTGGGCGAGGGCTTCTCGCGTCGACGCCACCATCTGAACAGGTGCCACAGCGCGACCGCCCAGATAAGCGCGGCCCAGCTCAACAGGGTGGAATGCGGCGCGACATGCCACAGGGCAACCGTCGCCAACAGGGAAACGCTCGTGGTGACCACGGAGTTGATCGGTGTATGCCGCGCGAAGGACGCCATCTGTTGGGCACGGATTTCGCCAGCCTCCGGCGTATCCTCGTGCGGCAGATCGAATAGCCATGAACGGACGAGACGGCCCGCGGGCAGGTTCGCCATCCGGTGGGTCCAACTGCCCTGCTCGCGCCCTTCAAGGGTCATAGGTCATCTCTGACTCATCGCCGCCTTTGCGAACATTTTCGATGTCCGCGTAAGCAGTTTCATCTAACTCTATAATACAAAACCCGAGGCTCTCGCCTTGACAATCATCAAACCGGGGCGCGAAATCCCCGACGGTCAAGTTCGCAATGATAGTTACGCGCTCGGTACCAGTAAAGCGGACCCGAGGCAATACGCCGTGTTTCTCCGAAGGTTCTCCTGCAAAATGGCACTGTGCTATCCTGGAGTCGATTCGGAGACAGAGGGATTGTAGATCGCAGCGCGTCGAAATGATGCCGTACATATTCTCAACAAGGCTTTGCGGGCCGACAGCCGACGACCGGGATCTCCCTGTGGATACATCGGGGCGGAGCTGAAGCCGCCGTGCCGGACGATATCGAAGGGGCGCCGTGCAACCTGCTGTTCGACCTGGACGGCACCTTGGTCGATTCCGCACCCGATCTGGCCGGCGCGCTCAATCGGCTGCGCGCCGAGCAGGGCCTAGCGGCGCTCGCCATCGCCCAGATCAAGGGCATGGTCGGGGACGGCGTGGCCAAGCTGGTCGAGCGGGGCCTGCCTCCCTCCGGCGGGGCGGCGTCCGGGCCCGGGGACCGCGAGCGCTTGGTCCGCCGCTTCCTCGAGATCTACGAGGCCCGGCTGACCGCCGAGACCCGGCCCTATCCCGGCGTGGTCGAGACCCTCGAGGCACTTGCGGCCTCCGGCTGGCACTTCGGGGTCTGCACCAACAAGCCGGAAGCGGCGAGCCGCCAGATTTTGGCAGACCTCGGCCTCGAGCGCTTCTTCGCCACGGTCGGCGGCGGCGACAGCTTCGCCGAGCGCAAACCGGCGGCCGGACACCTGCTGGCCACGCTTGCGCGCATGGGCGCCGCGCCCGGGTCCGCGGTGATGGTCGGCGACAGCTCGAACGACGTGCTCTCGGCCCGCAACGCCGGCCTGCCGGTGGTCGTGGTCGGCTACGGCTACAGCCGCGTGCCGCCCGCCGAGCTGGGCGCCGACGCCCTGATCGAGCGCTTCGCCGAGCTGCCGGCCGCCCTCGCCGCGCTCGCGCGGGACTTGTCCTAGATCGCCTGGTCCTGCGGCAGGACCATGAGGCGCGGGACTGCCACGTGTTCGGGCAGCGCGGCGACGAAGAGCACCAAGCGGGCGATGTCTTCGGGCACGAGCGGGCGGGCGACGCCGAGTGTGTCCTTGGGATGGACCGGCAGGTCCCGGTGGAGCTCGGTCATGACTATGCCCGGCTCGATGCAGCTCACCTTCACGGCCGAGCCCGCCAGCTCCATCCGCAGCGCCTCGGAGAGCGCCTCGATGGCGTACTTTGTGCCGGCGTAGGCCCCCGCCGTGGGGCGAATCTTGGTACCGAGCACGCTGGAGAGGTTGATCAGGTGGCCCGCGCCCGCGCCGCGGAACTGCCGAAGCGCCGTGTAGGCCATGCGGTAGGCCGCCTCGACGTTGATCCGCACCATGCGGCAGACCGCCTCGAGGTCGATCTCCTCGATGGTGCCGAGTGCGATCGTGCCGGCGTTGTTGACGCAGAGGTCGAGCCGGCCGTGGGCCTCCAGCGCCAGGCCGACCAGCGCCCGTGGCAGGTCCGGGTCGGTCATGTCGCCGGCCAGCGTGGCGCAGCCCGGCAGGCCCTCCGAGACGGCGGCCAGCTTGTCCTCCTGGCGCCCGGTGATCACCAGCTTGGCGCCGGCGCCCGCCAGCGCCTCGGCCGTTGCCCGGCCAATGCCGCTGGTCGCGCCGGTCACCAGGGCCACTTGTCCTACAAGCGTCATGCTCGACCTCCTGTCTCGATCCCTCGAATTGCCCTCAATCCTGCACACGCAGCCCGCGGGCCGCCGGCCGGGCCGCCACCAGATGGATGCGCAGCGCGCCGAAGGCGCTCTTGGCGTGGATGCGTACCGGCACGGGCGGCGTAGAGAGGGTCATCGGTGCCAGGAAGACCTCGACTTGCGCGTCGTCGGACCGCTTGGCTCGCGCGCTGCGCCAAAACCCGGCGATCGGCCGGAAGGTCACGCCGCAGCGGACGGCCGGCCCACCGTAGGGCGCGACATCGCTCGCCTCTAAGATGGTCTCGCCCAGGTCGTGCGTGATCACATCGTAGCGCCGCCGGCCGTCAAACACCGCCACCTCGCCCTTGCAACTGCCGCTGCGCGCCAGCCGCCGCACGTGGTTCAGCACGGCGCTGATCGGATCCAGGGTGCCCCGGCGCAGCGCCGCGGGCACCTCGTCTCGGTCGTCCTCCTCGGCCGGCGGCTCGACACGCAGCGACGCCGCGCCCTGCTCCGCATAGGTGATCTCGACCAGACGCTCGGTGTTTTCGCGCCACTGGCTGCTCACGTTGAAGCGCCGCGGCTGTAAGCTGCCGGCGCCGGCCACCCCGGCGGCCTCGGCGTCCAGCGAGAAGTCGACCAGCTTGGCCAGCAGGCCGTCGCTGCCGAGCCGCACTTGCGCCCGGTAGTCCGCCTCGCCCAGGCCGACCCGCGCCTGGAAGCTGAGCGCGTGTATCCCGCCGAAGTAGGCTTTGTACTCGAGCTCGAGCGCCGAGGGCGTTTCGGCGCGTGGCGCCCCGCCCGCCAGCAGCAGGACCGCGCCCGCCGCCGCCAAGCAGCCCGCCGCCTGGCGCCATATGCCGTTCCCAAGGTGCATGGCCGATCTCCCTCCCGCTGTGGCGCGGCATGCTACACGTCCGGGACCGCCTTGTCGCCCCTCCGCGCGCACCCGGACAGAACCGCCCGGGCGCCTCGCTTGACACCGGTCCGGGCCTGCCCTAAATCAGATCGCCCGACACGGTGGCAGCGGGTGCGTAGCTCAGCGGGAGAGCACCGTCTTCACACGGCGGGGGTCGCTGGTTCAATCCCAGCCGCACCCACCATCGTTTTCAAGGACTTGGCAGGTCGCCGGAAAGGGGGCCGCTGGCTTGAACGAGCCAACGGCCCTGGTCGGTTGCTGACGCATCACGGCCCTGCCATCCGCCCGCCGGGATCAGTTTTTCGGCAGGGCCGAGGCGCTGCGGGCGAGGCGCACGAGGTTGATGAACTCGGCGCGATAGCCGAAGCGGTCCTCGCCCTTGGCGCCCTGCGCCAGCGCGATGACGTCTTCGTAGGTATAGGCGCCGGTGTACTTGCCGCCCTTGAGGAGCTGACCGAAGGCGGCGACGGCGGCCGCCCACTGCGCTTCCCGTGCGGTCGCGTCGGGCGCGGTCTCCTGGCCGAGGGTGACCGGGGTCGTGATCAGCGTCGAGCGGTCCTGATCCGGCAGCTTGTAGCGGATCTTCAGGAATGCGTACTCGTCGGCGAAGGGTGTCTCGCTGCCGGCGGCGGTAGTCGTCTCGTAGCGGCTGGGCTCGATCATCCGGTGGTCGCTGCCAACCGGCGTGATTTCGTAGATCGCGGTCACCGTGTGGCCGGCCCCGATATCGCCCGCGTCGACCTTGTCGTTGGCGAAATCCTCGCGCGCGAGCGCCCGGGTCTCGTAGCCGATCAGGCGGTACTCGGCGACCGTGTCGGGGTTGAACTCGACCTGGATCTTGACGTCCTTGGCGATGGGAAACAGCGTCGAGGAGGCCTCCTCGACCAGCACCTTGCGGGCCTCGTTCAGGGTGTCGATATGGGCCGCCACGCCGTTGCCGTTCTGCGCCAGCGTCTGCATCAGGTGGTCGTTCAGGTTGCCCTGGCCGAAGCCCAGCACCGACAGGAAGATCCGTTCTGCGCCAGCGTCTGCAACAGGTGGTCGTTCAGGTTGCCCTGGCCGAAGCCCAGCACCGACAGGAAGATGCCGCTGGCGCGCTTGCGCTCGATGAAGTCCTTGAGCTCCTCGCGGTTGGTGATACCGACGTTGAAGTCGCCGTCGGTGGCCAGGATCACGCGGTTGACCGCCTTGTCGTCGAGGCTCGCCTCGGCCAGCGCATAGGCCTGGCGGATGCCCTCGGCGCCCGCCGTCGAGCCTCCGGCCTGCAGCCGGTCGAGGGCCGCCAAAATCTTGTGCTTCTCCGCGACCTTGGTCGGCTCCAGCACCGTGCCCGCCGCGCCGGCGTAGACCACGATGGCCACCGTGTCCTCGGGCCCGAGCGTGTCCAACAGCAGCTTCATGGAGGTGACCATCAGCGGCAGCTTGTCGGGGGCGTTCATCGAGCCCGAGACGTCGAGCAGGAACACCAGGTTGCTGCGAGGCTTCTGCGTCGGCTCGATATCGTAGCCCTTGATGCCGATGTGAATCAGCTTGTTGCCCGCCTTCCAGGGGCTGGGCGTCACCGTCACGGTGGACTCGAACGGCCGCTCGCGGGCCTCGGGCAATGGATAGGCATAGGTGAAGTAGTTGATCAGCTCCTCGATGCGCACCGCGTCCTTTTGCGGCAGAACGCCGTGGTTCAGCTGCCGGCGCACGAAGGCGTAGGAGGCGGTGTCGACATCGACCGAGAAGGTCGAGACCGGATCCTCGGCGACTCGCTTGACCGGGTTTTGTTCGACGCTCTGGAACTGGTCCCGCCCGACGTCCTGATAGTGCGGCGGCTGCCCCGACTCGCCCGGGCCCGGGGCAATAAGGGTTGGCACGCCGCCGCCCTGAACCGGGCTGCTTCTCAGGAATTGCCGTTCGAGCTGCTCGCGCGCGGCGGTCGACGGCTGATTGGCGGCTTTCTGCAACGTCGTCTGGGCGACGTTCGGGGCGGGTTGGGGCACCGCGATGTCCCCCTCGCCTACCATCAGGAACGCGGGATCTGCCCGCTGCGAATCCAGGAAGTTCCGTACCGTAAAGACGCTCGCAGTGGCCATCACCAGTATGGCTGCAACGGTACCGCCGAACACATAGCTCATTCTCATGGGTCGTCCTTTCGGTCGCTTGCTGTCACGACTCATGAGACGGCCGAGCATGCCGAATCCTTGGCGTTTTTTCCGCGTCTCGCGCCGGGCCTCGTCGAAGGCCGCGAGCGCCAGGTTGATGGCCTGCTTGCGCGCGTTCTCGTCGGCCGGCGGAACCTCTTCGGCGCCCAGGATTTCCTTCAGTTGCCGTTCATCCATGGCGGGATTCCCTCTCCAGAAGCAAGCGCAGCTTCTTGCGGGCCTCGTGGATGTACCAGGACACGGTGCTTTCCCGGCAGGCCATGGCCTGGGCCGCCTCGCGGTGGCTGAGGCCCTCGCTGAAGACCAGATAGATCGCCTCCCGCTCGCGCTCCGGCAGCGCGCGGATGCGGTCGAGGACCTGGCCGGCATAGACCTTTTGCTCGGCGACCGGCGCTTCGGCGTAGTCGGGGTCCTTGCCGTCGCCCGTCGGATGGCGTGCGTGGGCCCTGGCCCAGTCCTTGGCCGTGTTGATCACCAGCGGGTAGAGCCACGTCAGGAAGGCCGACTGGAACCGGAACGAAGCGAGCGCGCGCGCCAGTTTGATACAGGCGGTCTGGGTGATGTCCTGGGCATCCTCTCGATTGCCGCACCATTTGTAGGCCATCCGGTACATCGCATCGTAATGGCTGCACAGCAGAGCCTCGAACGCGGACCTGTCGCCGCGCTGTGCTCGTTCGATCAGGTCTGTCTCAGACGGTTCCGTCATCCAGGTCTTCCGGCCCGCGGTACTGACAGTAAGACGATGCGGTCACGGCAATCCTTGGAAAGAATTTCTGAAAAAAGCTTAAGGGGCTTGAATCATCGCACTTTTCTTCGGGTGCGATCGCCTGCATGGGATCCGACCCGGGTCGCGGGGACGCCGGAAAGGCATTTGCGGTCGGGCCGCCGGTCGCTCCGGAGGCCGGCGCAGCAGACCGAAGCGCGGGTCAATCGTCCAGATCGTCGATGGTCCGGCGGCGCTGGACCTCGTCGAGCAGGAGGATCATGCGCGCCAGGTTGGCCGTGTCGACGTTTGACCAGCCGGCGGTCACCCGGCCGTCCTTCCACAGCACGGCAGCCGCGACCGCCTCGATCTCGCCCAGGTTTTCCAGGCCGCTCTCGAAGATCTCGGCCGGCGTCGTCCCGTGTAGGCTCTCGATCTTCGCCACGGTCTGCCTCCCTTCCGGTGCAGAGACAGGCCGCTAGGGCGCCATGTCCTCTACGGCTTGGCTCAGGCGCGCCAGGGCCATCGAGGCGCCCAGCACCGCCCGGTCGTGCTCGGCCCCGCCGCTGGCCACGGTGGAGAGCGAACGGTTGGCCTCCGCCAGGCTCTGCACCAGCGCTTGGGCGTTCACCGTTTCGCTCCTCACGAGCGCCCTGATCAGGGCGAAGAGCGCCTGGTCGACGGCGATCGCAATGGCTCCGGTGGTCGGAACCGTCTCGTCGGACAGGTTGGTCATATCGGGCGTGGAAACGGGGCTTCTCATGGCGGGTTCTCTCCGCAAAACGAATCGCGAAACGGGGTGAGTCTATCAGGCCGCTTTGGCCTTGTCGCCAAGGGACTCGGATCGGTGCCGCAACCCGGATCGAACCTCCCCGAGGCTCTGGCAAGTAAATAAAAATGGAAATCGCGGATTTAATACAAATAGCAATAGCATTATTATTGAATTTTATATTCAACAATAAAATAATAATATTTCGATTTATTATGCAATGCGAATTAGTTGGAGATATTAAATGTTCAAGTCT
>CAMYMY010000094.1 GCA_947259625.1 uncultured Kiloniellales bacterium
CCCAGGCCGCGGCAACGGCTGGCCCAAACCGCCAGGGCGGCGAAGCCCGGGAACAGGCCCACCCCAGCGGCAAGCGCTCCCACGGCCAAGGGAATCAGCGCGGCGAACTGCTCGGCGTCCACCAGGAAGGCTATCCCGACCCAGTAAAGTCCTGCGAGGAAGTGCCCGGTCCCGAACGCCCAGCCGGTCAAAAACGCTCCGTGCGGCCGTTCGGTGCCGTCGAGCAGCCATAGCAGGCCAACAAACGCGGGCCAAAGCACGGGCACGAGATGGGCCGGGGGTAGGGCCGCGCTGGCCACCGCCCCGAGCATCGCAGCCGCAAGATAGCGCCGCCAGCCGGTGAGCCGAGCAAGACTCCCGGCGGCGCGGGCGAAGAAATGTTGGGTGGACCCCGCCATTACAGGAGAGTTAGTCATCGCCGCCCATGTTCATCGATTCAGCCGGAACCTGCGCGCGTCCGTTCACCCACCCGGCGCGATCCCTGCTTGCGGTGGCAGGTTGCGGACCCGCAAGCGCTTGACTCGCCTTGGGTCGGCCTGAATCACCTCGAAGGATATTCCCGACGGCGAATGGACCAACAACTCTCCGCGCGTCGGCACGCGTCCAGCCAGTGCGGCCACCAGGCCTCCCAGCGTGTCGATGTCCTCGTCGCGCTCCTCTTCGGAGAGGACCGGGCCGACCCGCTCCTCAAACTCCTCGACCGTCGTCCGCCCGTCGGCTACCAGCGACCCATCGGCCCGCGCGGTCAGCTTGGGCCCTTCATCCACGTCGTGTTCGTCCTCGATTTCGCCGACGATCTCCTCGACCAGGTCCTCGATCGTGATCAGCCCGTCTATGCCGCCGAACTCGTCAACCACGAGAGCCATGTGGACGCGCGATTCGCGCATTTCAAGCAGGAGATCGAGCACGCGCATGGAGGGCGCGGCGAACAACACCCGGCGGGTGATGGATTCAAGGTTGAAGCGCTCGGCCTTTGCGGTACGGGGCAGGACGTCCTTGATGTGGACCAGGCCGACGACATCGTCCAGCGTGCCTCGATAAACCGGCAGACGCGAGTGCCCGAACTTGCCCATCACCTTCAACAGCTTTTGCAGGCTGGTGCCGGCCTCAACGGCGACAATATCGGCCCGCGGCACCATGACGTCGTATGTCGTGCGGTGACGCTGTTTGAGAAGGTTGGCAAGCATGATTCTCTCGTCGTCGGAGATCGGCGTCGCGCTCGCCTCCTCGCTCTCGGCCTCCTCGATCTCCTCTATGATTTCCTCGATCGTATCGCGCAGAACCGAATCGCCGTTCTTGCCGCGCAACAGGCCGCGCAGCCAATGCCAGATGCGACTCAGCCTGCCGGTCTCGGCGCCCTGCCCGCTGCTCCGCGTGGTCCTGCTGCCGGAAAGATCGGTCATGGCAAGGCCTCGCGGCCCGGGCTCGAAGGGCCTGCCGGCTCGGGGTTCAGATAGGGGTCGGCGACTCCCAGCCCGGCCAATACCGCACGCTCCAGGTCTTCCATCGTCTCGGCCTGCGCGGTGGTCTTGTGATCGTAGCCGAGGAGATGGAGCACCCCATGCACCACCAGATGCGCAAGATGGTCGGCGGGGGCCTTGCCCTGCTCGCACGCTTCGCGAACCACGGTCTCACGCGCCAACACGACGTCTCCGAGCAGGTATGGCACCCCGGGCTCACCCGGCCGGTCCAGGCCGGCAAAAGACAAGACGTTGGTCGCTGTGTCCCGCCCCCGGTATTCACGGTTCAGGCTTCGAACCAGCCGATCGTCGGCCAGCACGACCGCAAGCTCTGCCGGCCCGCACCCGCTTTGTCGTGATTTCCGGCTCGCGAGGGTGAAATCCGCCCCACGTCGATGCCGCAACGCAGCCCGGGCAGCCCGACCGGCCACCTCTTCGGGCTCTTCCAAAATCTCGCGCCAAGTCGGATCCTGGGCCACAATGGCGATTTCTATGCTCGGATCTGGAGGTTCTTCGCTCATCTCAGTGCATGAAACCGGGGTGCCACTGCCCCTTGGCGGGCCGGTTCATTTGCCGTCCAATCCTTTGGTATCGCCCGGGCCCTCCGCCGCATCCCGCGCCTCGTAGGCGCGCACGATGCGGGTCACTAGGGAGTGACGGACCACATCGGCATCGGTGAACTCGATGAAAGCCACGCCGTTCATACCGGTCAAGAGCTCGACCGCGTCGCGCAGCCCCGAAGGTTGCCCTTTGGGCAGGTCGATCTGGGAGGGGTCGCCGGTCACGGCCATCCGGCTGTTTTCGCCGAAACGGGTTAAGAACATCTTCATCTGCACCGGCGTCGTGTTCTGCGCCTCGTCGAGAATGACAAACGCGTTGCTGAGCGTGCGCCCGCGCATAAAGGCCAGTGGCGCGACCTCGATCTCCCCGTTGGCCAATCGGCTCATGACCTGCTCGGCGGGCAGCATCTCGAAAAGCGCGTCGTAGAGCGGCCGCAAATAAGGGTCGACCTTCTCGCGCAGATCTCCGGGCAGAAAGCCGAGGCGCTCTCCAGCTTCGACCGCCGGCCTGGAAACAATTATCCGCTCGACCTTTCCGCCCATCAAGAGCGAAACCGCCATGGCCACTGCCAGATAGGTCTTCCCGGTCCCTGCCGGGCCCAATCCGAAGACCAACTCGTGGGTGACGAGCGCATCGATGTAGGCCGCCTGGCCCGGCGAGCGCGGCGAGACATGCCGCTTGCGGGTGCGAATCGCCAGGTGATCGGCGTGGATCGCCTTGGCCGCGGTCGCACCGGCCGCCGGGTCGGGTGCGCTCTGCGCCATGCGCACCGCCGCGTCCACTTCGGCGTCGCCCACCTGCAGGCCCTTCTTCAACCGCGCGTATAGCGCTTCGAGCGCGATATTGGCGCTCTTGACCGCGTCGGCGGGACCCGAGACGGCCAGCCGGTTGCCGCGTGACGCCACGGACACGCCCAACTGGCTTTCGATACGTGCGAGATTCTGGTCGTGCTCGCCATAAAGCAGGGGCAGCAAGCTGTTGTCGTCAAACTTGAGAACCTCGGGCTGCGCGGTATCCGGAGGCGGCGGCGCGGCTGTCATATCGTGGCTTCCCAATGGCCGTCGCCTGGCTCCGCGGCGGGGCGGCGGGTCGTGGGTCCGCCGTACCGGTCGCCAACCAGGCAGCCGGCCAGGCTGTTCGGGTGCCCGGCATCGATGCGCGCCTCCACGATTCGGCCCAGCAGTCTCGCTGGCGCGGCGAGGTGAACCGCCTGCATGTATGGGCTGCGGCCGACGAATTGCCCGGCGCGGCGTCCCGATCGCTCGAGAAGAACCGCCATGGTGTGCCCTTCGCTCGCCCGATTGAAGGCGGCCTGTTGTTCGTTCAACAGGATTTGAAGCATGGCCAGGCGTTCGTTCTTCACGGCGTCCGGAACCTGCCCTTCGGCAGACGCGGCCGGCGTGCCCGGGCGCGGCGAGTACTTGAACGAATAGGCCTGGGAGAAGCCGATCTCGGTGACAACGCGCAGGGTTTGGGCAAAATCGCGGTCTGTCTCGCCTGGAAATCCGACGATGAAATCCGACGACAACGCCAAGTCCGGGCGGGCCGTGCGCAGCCGTTCGACGACGCGGCGATAGTCGTCGGCCGCATGGCGCCTGTTCATGGCCTCCAGGATCCGGTCCGATCCCGACTGGATCGGCAGGTGCAGGTAAGGCATGAGCTTGTCCACGTCACCGTGGGCAGCGACCAGGTCGTCATCCATATCGCGCGGGTGCGACGTGGTGTAGCGCAGGCGTTTGAGGCCATCGACATCGGCCAGACGCCGGATCAACTGACCGAGCCCATAGCTGCCGCGGCCGTCGGGCGCCGAGCCATGGTAGGCGTTTACGTTCTGACCGAGCAGCGTGATCTCCACCGCGCCGGCAGCTACCAGGCGTTCGGCCTCTGCCACGACCTCGCCCACAGGGCGCGAGAATTCGGTGCCGCGCGTGTAGGGCACGACACAGAACGTGCAGAACTTGTCACAACCCTCCTGCACCGAGAGAAAGGCGGCCGGTCCCTGGGAGGCCGCTTCCTCGGGCAGGTGATCGAACTTTGATTCGATCGGAAAATCGGTCTCAAGAATTCCCGAACCGGGCACAGCCCCAAGCGCCCGGGCCACCATTTCGGGCAAGCGATGGTAGGTCTGCGGGCCGAGAACGATGTCGACTTGCGGCGCTCGGCGCAGGACCTCGTCGCCTTCGGCTTGGCCCACACAGCCGGCGACCGCGATCAGCATGCGGCCACCGCCGGATTCCTTCTCGCCCTTGAAGCCCTTCAGACGGCCCAGCTCAGAGAACACCTTCTCCGCTGCCTTTTCGCGGATATGGCAGGTATTCAGGATGACCAGATCTGCGTCCCGCGGCGTGGCCGCGATCTTGTAACCGAGCGGTGCCATGACGTCCGCCATGCGCGCGGAGTCGTAGACGTTCATCTGGCAGCCGTACGTCTTGATGAAGAGTTTCTTGGTCAAAGCCGATTCACAAACCACTGGACCGGTGGCGGCAGGCCGTGGCCGGGCGGTCCCAATTCGTCCCGAATCTGCACTGTCGCTCTAGTGCCATGTCCAACATCCTGGCATTCGGCCCGGACTTCGACCGGTGACCGCCCGCGGCCTCGATCAAGCCCATTCGACTGCTCTGCCTGCCCGCTGCTCTCCACGGCCGGCATTGAGTTCTCGAGTGCTCTGCGCGAGGACGCAAATTCCGTCATCCGTTTCGTTTGCCGGGGCGGTCTTGCCTAGATTCGCGCCCGGGTGTTTCCGGGTCGATCTTTGTGCCGTACAGCTCCAGACGGTGGCCAACCAACCGGTAGCCGAGCTTCTTCGCCACCAAGTGCTGCAGACTCTCGATTTCGTCGTTGCGAAACTCGATGACTTCGCCCGAGTTCACATCGATCAGGTGGTCGTGGTGGCCTTCGGAGGCCTTTTCATAGCGTGCACGCCCATCACCGAAATCATGCCGTTCGAGAATGCTCGCCTCCTCGAACAACTTCACTGTGCGATAGACCGTGGCGATAGAAATCCGCGAGTCGACCTCGGCCGCCCGCCGATAAAGCAGCTCCACGTCCGGATGGTCGGTGGCCTCCGACAGAACCCGCGCGATGACCCGACGCTGTTCGGTCATCTTGAGGCCCTTCTCGGCACAGAGTTGTTCGATCCGCGAGGTCATCGCTCCGTCGCAAAGAGATGTGCCCAATCTTGCGAGTATAACCGAGCGGACGCCGCCCGGCACCAGTTCTCCGGCTGCAAGGGGTCAGGCGCGCTTTCGCCGCGCCCGTGTGCCAAGGCCAATCTGCTTTGCGAGCTTCGAACGTTGCTTCGCATAGTTCGGCGCCACCATCGGGTAATCCGGCGCCAACCCCCAGCGCTCGCGGTACTCTTCCGGCGTCATGTTGTAGGCAGTCTTGAGGTGGCGCTTCAGCATTTTCAGCTTTTTCCCGTCCTCGAGACAAACAATGTGATCCGGAGTCACCGATTTCTTCACCGGAACCGCTGGCGTCGGGCGCTCGGCCTCCCGGTCGCCGCCACCCTCGACGGTCGACAACGTCTGATAGACGTCCCGAATGAGTTGCGGAAGATCGGTGACCGGGACCGAGTGGTTTGACACATGTGCCGCCACGATACTGGTCGTTAGAGATAGAATCTCGCCAGGTTTTGTCTGTTCTGTCATAGCCCTCTAGCGCCCCATTTCACTGCTTCGGCTCTATATGGGATTTATTATATCCAAAAACAACTGAACAATACAAATAAATAAACAGCAATGCTAGTGGGCGCAGTGGATCGGCGTCTATTAGCGCCTGCTTTGCACATGGCTCTCCAGGCCAAGGATAGCGCCAATCCCGGACCGCAATGCTTGCCGTGGCCGGCACACCGGCGCTCCATGCCACTGGCCGGGGATTCAGGGCAGGTCGCGGCTGAGCACCAGGGCCGCGACTTCCGGGGATCCTGCACGACGATAGTAGCCGCCCCGCCGGCCCGTGACAGTGAAGCCCTCGACCTCATAGAGGTGCCGCGCCGCCGTGTTGTTCTCCGCCACCTCGAGGTGAACGGCCCGCGCCCTGGACGCATTCGCGAAGCGGAGAGCCGCCCGCAGCAGCTCGCGGCCCAGGCCGCCTTGCCGGGAGGCGCGCCGGACGCCCAGAGACAGAATCTCGCATTCGTCCGCAGCCACGCGCGCCAGAACGAACCCCCCGGGCGCCTCGTGCTCCAAGGCGATGAACCCGTAGGCTCCGGGCAGGGCAATGATCTCGGTGACCGCACGCTCGTCCCAACGCGCCTCATCGAAACATTCGGCATGCAGCAGCGAAATCACAGCCGCGTCGAACAGCCCCACCGGTCGGAGCGCAGTTGCGGCGCCAGTCATGACCTGCGCGGACCGGCGGGCAAGGTCACGTCAGGCGGGCGCAGATAGAGCGGCTCGGGCGCCCGGGCGTCCGGCAAGGGCAGGGGCAGGATCGCTGCCAGCTCGGCGACCCGCGCCGCATCGCTGTGCCGGGGAGCCGCAGAAACCAGAAGGTCGCCGCCCCGCGCCTCGGCCAGCTCGCGATACGCCTGGTCAACCCCGTCCCCGGCAAGCACCAGCGGGCCGACCGGCAGACGGCCGGCCAAGTCCTCGGGCGGCAGAGATGCGGGCTCGGACAGTGGCGCCAAGTCCGCGCCGAAAACCTGCACGTAGAGATCGGCACGCTTGGCGTCGAGCAGCACCGCCAGCCGACGGCCGCGGCGCTCTTCCGCCGTGACGGCGGCGCCCACCGCCGCAAAGCTGCTGACTCCCAGAACCGGGCGGCCACAGGCCAGCGCCAGCCCACGGGCCGTGGCCAGTCCGATGCGTACCCCGGTGAATCCGCCCGGTCCCAAGGTCACCGCGATGGCCTCGAGCGCCACGTAGTCCAGCCCCGCCTCCACCATGACGGCCTGGATCATCGGGACCAACCGCTCGGATTGGCCGCGCCGCATGGCCTCGAAGCGCCGCGCCAGGACATAGCCGTCGGCCCAGACAGCCGCCGAGCAGGCGGATCCAGCAGCATCCAGTGCCAAGAGGCGGCGCGCCGTTGCCAAGAGCCGGCGGCCTCAGCCCTGCGCCTTCGTCAGGCGGTCGGCCAGGTGCATCTGCTACGCCTTCCCTTCAGGGTTCTCGATGTCCCGGCCCGATTTCCAACCGACCTTTACACCACCTGGCAAGCCTCGTCGAAATCGAGACGTGGCGCACGCGGACGCAGCTCGTCGTGATCCCCATGCCCCAGGTTGCACAGGAAGTTCGATTTGATTCTCCCATCCGGGAAGAACTCCCGGTCGACGGCCTCGTTGTCGAAGCCCGACATCGGCCCGCAGTCGAGCCCGAGCGCGCGCGCCGCCATGATGAAATAAGCACCCTGCAGGCTGCCGTTGCGGAACGCCGTGTCCCGGATGTGCTCCAGCGGCTTGCCCACGAACCAAGCGCGTGCGTCGGTGTGCGGGAACAGCTTGGGCAGACGTTCGAAGAACTCCAGGTCATGGGCGATGATCGCCGTGGCCGGTGCAGCCATGGTCTTGGCGACGTTGCCCTCGGCCAGCGCGGGTTTGAGCCGCGCCTTCGCCTCCGGCGAACGCACGTAGACCACACGCATGGGACTGCAGTTGGCGCTGGTCGGCCCCATTTTCGCCAAATCGTAGACCGCTTCCAGAAGCACGTCGCTGACCCCCTGGTCGAGCCAAGCCGTATGGGTCCGGGCGTTCCGGAACATTTGATCCAAGCTCGCGTCGCTCAGGATGTTGCTCACCATTGTTCCTCTC
Source organism: uncultured Kiloniellales bacterium (assembly GCA_947259625.1). Classification (GTDB taxonomy): domain Bacteria; phylum Pseudomonadota; class Alphaproteobacteria; order Kiloniellales; family JAKSDN01; genus CAMYKD01. Next base: position 7,774 of record CAMYMY010000094.1, read on the forward strand.
GTCTGTCGCGCGCGGCCGGTCGTCGAGGTCCAGCCACGATATTAAATTGGACCGCCCGGTCGCGCCCGGCAAGCCCCTAGCGAAACTTTGTGCCACGGGCCGCGCATCTTGAGCCTGCGGTCCGGCCGAGGGTAGAGTGCGCTTGGGCAACCGCCAGCTTTTTCAGGACCGCCGCAAGGATGCAGAACGCGATCACCACGCTCTGGCGCTGGGCCGCCGCCTTGTTTGTCGCCGTTCAAATTTGGCCGGGGGCCGGTGCCGTTGTCTCGGCGGCCGAGCCCGCGGCCGACAACGGTGCGGTTGTGGTCATGTACCACCGCTTCGGGGAGGGCAGCTATGCCGCCACGAACATCGGACTCGACCAGTTCGACAGCCACATCGAAGAGCTCGTTTCGGGGCGCTACAACGTCCTGCCGCTGCCCGAGATCGTCGCCGCACTCGCCGGCGGGCGCAAGCTGCCGGAGCGCAGTCTCGCGATTACCATCGACGACGCCTTCCTGTCGGTCTACACCCAGGCTTGGCCTCGACTGCGGAAGGCGGGCCTGCCCTTCACGCTGTTCGTCGCCACAGAACCGGTCGACCGCAATTATCCCGGCTACATGAACTGGGTCCAGCTCCGCGAGATGCTCGCCGCCGGCGGCGTGACGGTCGCCGCCCACGGCGTCGCGCATCGCAGCATGTTCGGACAGTCCATGTCGGAAACCCGCCGGGAAATTGCCCGTGGCAGAGCGCGGATTCGTGAGCAGCTCGGCGTCGCTCCAGAGGTCTTCGCCTATCCTTTCGGCGAGTATGGGCGGGCCTTACGCGATCTCGTGGCGGAATTGGGCTTCGCGGCCGCTTTCGGGCAGCATTCCGGCGCCATTGCCCGAACCACGGACCGTTACGCCTTGCCACGCTTTCCGCTCAACGAGTCTTACGGCGACCTTCAGCGTTTTCGCCTGGTGGCCAACTCCCTGCCCATGCCCACGGTCGACGTTACGCCGATTGACCCGCTGCTGAGCGCCGCGAACAACCCGCCGCCCTACGGATTTACAGTGCTTGAGGGCTTCGGCAACCTGGAGAGGATCGCCTGCTATGCCGTCGGCCAGACGCTCAACATCGAGCAGCTGGGCAGCCGGCGGGTCGAGGTACGGCTCTCCGAAGCCTTCAAGCCGGGCCGCAATCGGATCAACTGCACCCTGCCGGGGCCGGAGGGCCGCTGGCGCTGGCTTGGACGCCAGTTCTACGTGCCAGGGGGCTAGGCCCCCAGACATCAGCCCTCGCCGGCCCCGGCGACGCGCCGGGCCTTGGCTGCGGCCGACAGGCGGGCCCGCTCCAACGCGGCCAAGCCATTGACGCGCATGAGACCGCGCAGCTGATCGACATAAGCTTCGCCCCGCTCGGAATAACCTAGCAGCGTTGCAGCCAAGGCATAGCCGTCGACCGGTTGCCCGGCCGCACGCTGACGGGCCCTCACCGCGCGCAGGGACGCGTAGGCGGGGTGCGTGTTCAGGTTGTGCATATAGGAGCGTACAGCACCCATCAGGTTCATGTAGCTGCGCACTCGAAAGGTCTGATCCCGGCCACGCCCAGCCGGCACCACGCCTGCCACCCCATTTGCCCAGGTGCGCTGTCCGAAGAGCGCGTTGCCGACGCGCGCGAAGCGGGACGTGCCCCACCCGCTTTCCTCTATCGACTGCGCGAGCGCCAAACTCACGGGCACCTCGTCAACGCGGCACAGCAACTCGTCGATGCCCTGGTCCGTAGAAGCATTGTACCGGGTGCTCACCCGGCGGAGCCACGCCTCGTCCTCGTCGCTCGGACCGCCCGGCTGGCGCGTCTGCTCATACACCCTTTGGATCCTTGCGCGCAGCTTGTGCAGCTCTTCGTTCGCCATCAGCACCAAGGGCAGCACGGATCTCAGGAAAAGCGCCTTGCGCTTCTTGGTCGGCGCCACCTGGGACAAGTCCTCGGGCAAGGCGGTGACATAGACCCGCGGCACCGTGGCGCCGCCGCTGCGCACCGCTTTCAGATTGTAGTCGAGGGTCTCGAAGACCGACTGCAGATGTCCGGCGTCCGCCGGGCGCACGAAGCTTTCGACCAGGTTCCGCTCTGGCCCGACCAGGGTCGGAATTCCGGCTTCGGAACCGATGGCAGCCAGATCCGACGCGCTCGGGATCGTGGCGGCCACCCCGGCGGCGACCAGGGTCGTCAGGACACAGGCGCCGCCAATTGCCGCGTACAGCACCCGGCCGGCCGGCGGCACCAATGAGTATTCGATATCTCGGCCCATTCCCCCTGCCTGCCCCAGGCCGGCCACT
>CAMYMY010000095.1 GCA_947259625.1 uncultured Kiloniellales bacterium
CGGCCCTGCGGGTGGGGCGCATCGGGGCGCCGGGGGCGTTGCGGCGCTTGCCCGATGCACGCATCGCGCTGCGCACCGCGCCTACCCGGGCGACCCGATCCGCTCCCATGAAATGCGGCATTATCAGTGACCTTTGGTATCAGCTCCTTGTCGCCGCCGTCGCCCAGGCCCACGCGCCGGCTGCGGCGCAGGGGCACGATGCGCGCCGCCAGCACCACGATCAGCACCGCGATGATCGCGGCGTAGATTGCGGTAATCGGCATTGGCAGGATGCCGGGCCGTCTTCAGTAGGCGCGGTCGACGCAGAAGTCCACCGCCTCGGTCAGGGCCCGCCGCGCGGGCGAGTCGGCGAAGACTCGGAGCGCGGTGCGCGCCTGGGCGCCGTAGCGCTTCGCCCGGGCCATGGCGTCCTCGAGCGCGTTGTGGCGGGCCATCAGGTCGAGGGCCCGGTTCAGGTCCGACTCTTTCTGCTCCAGGTTCTCCAGGCAGCGGCGCCAGAAGCGGCGCTCGGCCTCGTCGCCGCGCGCGAAGGCCAGGACCACGGGCAGGGTTATCTTACCCTCGCGGAAGTCGTCGCCGATCGCCTTGCCGAGCTCGGCCTGGCGCGCCGAGTAGTCGAGCACGTCGTCGACCAGCTGGAAGGCTATGCCGAACGAGCGGCCATAGCGGTCCAGCGCCAGCTCCTCGGCGTCCGGGCGCTCGGCCACCACCGCGCCGATGCGGCAGGCGGCCGCGAAGAGGGCCGCGGTCTTGGCGCTGATGACCCGCAGGTAGCTGTCCTCCGTGGTCTCGGTATCGTTCGAGGTCATGAGCTGGAGCACCTCGCCCTCGGCGATGATCGCCGAGGCGTCGGAGAGGATGCGCAGCACCTCGAGCGAGCCGTCCGACACCATCAGCTGGAACGCCCGGCTGAACAGGAAATCGCCGACCAGGACGCTCGACTTGTTGCCCCAGAGCGCATTGGCCGTCGCCAGGCCGCGCCTGAGGTCGCTCTCGTCGACCACGTCGTCGTGCAGCAGGGTGGCGGTATGGATGAACTCGACGCAGGCGGCGAGCGGCAGGTGCCGCCGGCCCTGGTAGTCGCACAGGCGGGCGGAGGCCAGCGTCAGCATCGGCCGCAGGCGCTTGCCGCCGGCGGCGATGATGTGGCCGGCCAGCTGCGGGATCAGATCAACCTCGGACTGCATGTGCTCAAGGATGATCGCGTTGACCGCTTCGAGATCCTTGCCGGCCAAGTCCGCAAGGCCGCCGAGGCCGCTGCGCGGCGGCGCGGCCTGCTGCTGTTCAACACCGGCGACCAGTGCCAAGGACCTTCCCCCTCATTTTACCCTCGTACCCCATGGCCACTATATACTTCCGACGGGCCAAAGGGGGTAGTTTCATGCCAGCATAGGATCAATGTCGGGCCGGTCAAGCCCGCTGCGAGATGAGCCGACCGCCGCGAGAGAGTGTCCATGAAGGAACTTTTGCGCACGAACGACGTGGTCAAGCTGTCCTGGCTCAGGGCCCTGCTGTCCGATGCCGGGATCATGACCCTGGTGCTCGACAACAACACCTCGGTGCTCGAAGGTTCGGCCGGGGCCATACCACGCCGCCTGATGGTGGGCGACGACGACCACCAGAGGGCCAAGGGCGTGCTGATCGCCGCGGGGGAGGAGCGGGAACTGTGACCGAAGCGACCTCACCCCTCGAAGGCGACGCGCAGGGCATCACCCAGGACGATCTGCTGGGCGGGCGGGTGCGGCTCAGCCAGCCGGCCCGCGGCTACCGCGCGGCGATCGACCCGGTCTTGCTGGCCGCCGCCGTTCCGGCGCGCGCCGGCGAGCGTGTCCTGGAGCTCGGCTGCGGCGTCGGGGCGGCGGCGCTCTGTCTGCTCGCGCGGGTGCCCGGCGTCGAGGTGACGGGCCTGGAAATCCAGAGCGCCCTGGCGCGGCTCGCGGCTGCCAACGCCGTGTTGAACGGCCTGGCCGACCGCTTCGAGGTGCTCGAAGGCGACGTCCTGGCGCCGCCGCCGTCCCTGGCGGGCGGCGGTTTCGGCCGGGTGATGTTGAACCCCCCGTACCTGGCCGAGGGTACGAGCCGACCGCCGGACCGCCTCTCGCAGGCCCTGTCCACGCACGAGGCCGACGCGCGCCTGGCCGACTGGCTCGACACGGCGCTCGTCCTGCTCAAGCCCAAAGGCGGCCTGACCCTGGTCCATCGCGCGGACCGTCTCGACGAAGTGCTGTCCTGCCTGCGGGGCCGGGCCGGCGCGATCCGGATCCTGCCGCTCTGGCCCGCCGCCGGCAAGCCGGCCAAGCGTGTCCTGGTCGCCGCCCGCAAGGCGGTGGCGGGGCCGCTCACCCTGGCTCCGGGGTTGGTACTGCACGAGGACGATGGCCGCTTCACGGCGGCGGCCGAGGCCGTTCTGCGGGACGCCGCGGCCTTGGCTCTGTGACCCGGGTCCGAGGGTGAGTCGCTTGGCAAGACCCCGTCGGTGCCGTATCTAGCTGTCCATGGACCTCTATTCGCTGCTTGGCCGATTGCCGCTCGGGCGTTTCAGGGAGCCGCCGCCGGTCGTCGCGGTGATCCGCCTGTCCGGGGTGATCGGCGCGCTCGGTCCGCTGCGCACCGGCCTCACCTTGAGCGGCCTGGCCGGCCAGATCGAGCGGGCCTTCAAGCAGCCGCGCCTCAAGGCCGTGGCGTTGGCGATCAATTCGCCCGGCGGCTCGCCGGTGCAGGCGGCGCTGATCGGCCGGCGCATCCGCGCGCTCGCCGAGGAAAAGGAAGTACCCGTGATCGCCTTCGCCGAGGACGTGGCGGCCTCGGGCGGCTACTGGCTGGCCTGCGCGGCCGACGAGATCTATGCCGACGAGAACTCGATCGTCGGCTCGATCGGGGTGATCTCCGCCGGCTTCGGCTTTCCCGATCTGCTGCAGCGATTCGGGGTCGAACGACGGGTGCATACCGCCGGCGACAAGAAATCCATGCTGGATCCCTTCAAGGAGGAGGACCCCAAGGACGTGACACGTCTCAAGGCCCTGCAGAAGGAGATCCACGAGAGCTTCAAGGCCCAGGTCCGCGCGCGCCGGGGCGAACGGCTCGAGGGCAGCGACAAGGCGCTGTTCAGCGGCGAGTTCTGGACCGGCCGCAAGGCGGTCGAGCTGGGCCTGGTCGATGGCCTCGGCGATCTGCGAGGCGTGCTGCGCGAACGCTACGGCGAGAAACTGCGCTTGAAACGGGTCGACGGCGCACGGCCCTGGTGGCGCCGCCGGCTGCCCGTCGGCTCCGCGCTGCCGGCGCCGCAGGACTGGGCGGCCGGCCTGCTCGCCGCCGCCGAAGAGCGCGCACTCTGGTCCCGCTACGGGCTTTGATCGGCTTGGATCGGGGTATCCCCGCTTCGCCGAAGCCGGACGTTTCGGGGCCTGAGGGGATGCGATCCTGTCTGCGCGGGTCTCGAGATATCCTTGAGGGTCTTCGTGATTAATTAACCAAAAAAGACTAATCGTAAAGATCTGAATTTCTCAACATCGAGACCGATTCGACATGACGTCGCAGGCCCACGTCGACCGAACTTGCCGTTCGCACCCACCCTTTTGCCGGTACGGATCAGCCCCGAATTTGCGGGTCTTGCCGTGGTCCGCGCGCAAGGTTGCCGGCGCTTTCTTCTGTGTCCTTGCCTTGCTCCTAGGCGCGGTGCCGGCCCAGGCGAAGCTGGCGCTGTCGTTTGGCGCCTATAGCTCGGACAAGCCGTCGGCCATGGTTGCGCAGATTCGCCCCTCTCTCGACGTCATCGCCAAGGAGATGAGCGCGATCCTCGGCGAGCCTGTCGCGATCACCATGCAGGTGGTCAGAAGTTACGAGGCCGGTGTCGACCTCGTGGTGTCCGGCAAGGTCGACTTTGCCCGGCTCGGCGCGGCCTCCTACGTCACGGCGATAGACCAGAACCCGGATCTCGAAATCCTGGCCATGGAGAACAAGCGGGGTTCGAAGACCTTCCGTGGGGTTATCTGCGTCAGGCAGGACAGTGACATTGCCGCGCTCGGGCAGCTCGAGGGCCGGAGCTTCGCCTTCGGCAACATGCGCTCCACTCTGGGCCGCTACCTCGCACAACTCACCCTCTTTCAGTCGGGCATCCTAGCCCAGGATCTCGCCCGGTATGAATACCTCGGGCGGCACGACAAGGTGGGCCGTGCCGTGGGATCCGGCTTGTTCGACGCGGGCGCCGTCGAGGAAACGGTCTTCGCGAAGTTGGTCAAGCAGGGGGTGCCCATCCGCGCCATCGCCACCTACGCGACAGCGACCAAGCCCTGGGTGGCGCGGCAGGGTTTGAAGGCACGCGTCAAGCTGGCCCTGCGCCAAGCGCTTCTAGGCCTGAGCGATCGTTCCGCGCTGCAGGCGCTTCGTTTCGACGGTTTCCTGGCCGGCGATGACTCCGACTTTGGAGCCACGCGCCAGGCCATCAAGGAGAATCCCCGTTTCTTCGCGCCGGGCCGATGAGCAACGAGCGGGCCAACGAGCGATGAGCGACGCCGCTTCGAATTCATCCAATCTTGAGCGCCCTCCAACGCGCCACCACTTCAGGCTCGGCGCGCAGCTTTTTTCCGGGCTTGCGGTCGTGGCCGTCGTGGTGGCGGTCGCCGCCGGTCTGATCGTACGCCACGTGGAGCAAAACTATCTGACCTCCGTATTGTCGGAGGAGCACGAGAAGAAATTCGAGCTGCTTGTTTCGGCCTCGCTCGACGACATCATCAGCGAAGACCTGCCGCGGATCGAAACGACCATGAGCCAGCTGATCGCGCAGGACGCCAATTTCGTCATGGCCCGCATCGCCAACGAGGACGACTTGGTCCTTTATTCATGGAGTCGGCCGTCTCCGATAGGCCACGATCATTGGTCCCCGTTCCTAGCGCAGGGGCACCGGACCCTGCGATTCGAGAGGGACGTGGTCTTCGCGGGCGAGAAATTCGGGACCATCGTCTCCGGTTGGGACACCACGAGCGCCGACCACGAGGTCAACGACCACGCTTACCTGATAGCGCTCGCCATCGTTGCGATCTGCGGGCTGCTCGGCTTTTTCGCATACTTCATCATAAGCGCGGTCGCCGTCGCGCCGATCCGTCGGATCTCGAGCCGGTTGCGCGCGTTCGAAGGCGGCGCTTACGACGCGGCGACGAACCTGCCGGCCATTGCTTCGACCGAGCTGCGGTATCTGGACCAGTCGGTCGATGCCTTGGGCGAATTCCTGGTGCAAGAGCAGCAACGCACCGCGGAGCTGAAGGCGGCCAAGGAGGCGGCGGAGGCGGCGAACCGCGCCAAGTCGGACTTTCTCGCGGTGATCAGCCACGAACTGCGCAGCCCGCTACACGTGATCAACGGTTTCTCCGAAATCATGGGCAGTGAGATTCACGGCCCGCTCGGCGACCCGCGCTACCGGGACTACGCCGAACATATCGTTTCCTCGGGCGAGCGGCTCTTGGGTTTGATCAATAACCTGCTGGATATGTCGAGGATCGACGCCGGCAAGGCGACCCTCCAATTCGAGGCCTTCGCCCTGGCTGATTTGGTCACGGAAACGCTGGGGCTTCTCGAAATTCCGGCGAATTCGGCCCGGGCCGAAATCGTCCAGGATTTGGAGCCGGATTTGCCGCATCTCATGGCCGACAAGAGGCGGATCCGCCAGGTTCTGCTCAACCTTCTTTCGAACGCCGTCAAGTTCACGCCGGTCGACGGGCACATCACTGTTTCGGCTCGCTGGAGCGCGGCGGTTGGCGTGATGCTCCAGGTGCGCGATACGGGAGCCGGAATAGCCGAGCACAACCTGAACCTCGTGCTGGAACCCTTCGGTCAGGTGGAAGACCCCCTGTCGCGGGAGCACGAAGGAACCGGTTTGGGACTTCCTCTCGCCAAGGCCTTGATCGAGTTGCACGGCGGGGAAATGCAGATCGAAAGCCAGATCTCTCTTGGCACGACGGTGACGGTCACCTTGCCGCCCGAACTGGTCGTCGACTCGCCGTGCGACGTCGAGAAACCTCCCGTCGCCCCTCCTCGCAGGGCGGCAACCCGTTGAACCGAAACGTCCATCTATCCGCTCACAGCAAAGGTCCCTGATATTGACCCAACTCACCCCGGCAAAGGCCCAGCGGCCGAGCGCACCGATACCAGGGACCTTCGATACCGGGAACCCGGCCCGCGCAGCTGGCCCCGCCGATCCGGTACACGGCGCAACCTTGGAAAGTATCGGTTGTTCCCGTGGCCCGGCAGTAATCCACGGCAATTGCGCCAAATTAGATATGTTTAGAAATCGAATCTTAATTATTTGGTGTTGTTGTCACCCCCGCTCTTACAATTCTTTTGCAGAGGACGCTTAGATCATGAAATCAGACTTCTGCGTTGGTCGGCGCGTAAATCCGGCCGATAACCACTCCATCCTGCGCCCGGCCAACCGGCGGACCTTCTGCGGTTTCGCTGCCAAGCTGATGGGCGGCCTCGTACTGTTCTCCATGCTGCAGGGCATTCCGTCCGCCGATGCCAAGGTCACCTTGGTTTTCGGCGTCTACACGTCGGAGAAGCCCTCGGCCATGGTCAAGCAGATGCGCCCCAGCCTGAAAGCGCTCTCCAAGGCGGCCACCGAGGTGCTCGGCGAGGAGGTCGAAATCAAGCTGGACGTGGTCAAGACCTATCTCGAGGGGCGGGCGGGGCTCCTGTCGGGCCGGTTCGACTTCATGCGGCTGGGTCCGGCGTCTTACGTCCTGGCCAAGAACGAGAAGCCCGGACTGCGGCTGCTGGCCATCGAGAACAAGAAGGGCTCGAAGACGACCAACGGCATCATCTGCGTCAAGGCCGACAGCCACATTACGAATCTCGATCAACTCCGGGGCAGGCTCTTCGCCTTCGGCAACAAGCGCTCGACCCTGGGTCGCTATGTCGCCCAGCAGGCGCTGGTGGATGCGGGCGTCGTGGCCCGCGGCTTGGCGCGCTACGAGTACCTCGGCCGGCATGACAAGGTGGGCCGCGCGGTAGCGGCCGGGACCTTCGACGCCGGGGCGCTCTCCGAGTCGACCTTCAAGAAGCTGATCAAGAAGGGCGTGCAGATTCGCGCGATCGCCAAGTTCCCGGCCCCGACCAAGCCCTGGGTCGCGCGCGAAGGCATGTCGCCCCGGATCGCGCAGGCCCTGACCCAGGCCCTTCTCAGCCTCGACGACGCCAAGGCCCTCAAGGCGCTTCGGGCCAACGGTTTCATGGCGGTCACCGACCGAGAGTTCGACGGAGTCCGCAAGGCGATTCGGGATAATCAACGGTTCTTCGAGGGGATCGGCTGACCAGCCGGCCCGTCGAGGACCCAAGGCGAAGAGAAAAGGAACCATTGAAATGACTGAAGTCAGACTGGCCGGCCACTCGGGACGGGGCGTGCTCGGGGTACTGCCCTTCTGGGGCTTCTTCCTGGCGGTCGTCGTCGTTGCGGTTGTTGCGGCCCTGATCCTGAAAGGTCAGGAGTCCGGCTTTCTGAACGCAATGACGGCAGATCAAAGCGAGAAGAGGATCGAGCTGCTGATCTCCGCATCGACGGAGGACATCATCAGCGAGGACGTGCCGCGTCTCGAGACCACATTGGAGCAGGTCATGCTGACCGACCCGGACGTCCATTCGATCCGCGTCACGGACGAAGACGGCAAGGTTCTCTTGTCCCAAAGCAAACCGGTCGCCCCGCAGACCGCACAGATCCTGCCCATGATCGAGCAGGAGTTCCCGCTTCAACGGTTCGTCATGCCCGTCCGCGTCGACGGCGATCCCTACGGCAGGATGATCGTCGAGTGGAACCCGTCGCGTACCGGCGTGCAAATCGAGAGGCACGCCTACTTCGTCGCCGGTGCAATGGCCATCGTGGGCATACTGTTTGGCCTGCTCGGGTACAAGTTCGGACGTTCGCGGGGGTGACGGAGCGGGTGGCCGCGGTCCTGCCGGCCGGAACCGGACGGCAGGCTTCGCCGGTCCGGTCCAGGAGACTGGGCCGGACCTGACCGAACCGCCCGGCGGGCCTTTGGCCCCAAAGAGAGAAACGGAGCACCAGCGATCGTTGGCGCTCCGTTTCCCTGTCCGGCTGTCCTTGTTCGACGGCGCGCCCGTTATCCCTTGCAGGCCGCCCGCCAGTCCGAGGGAACCATCTCCGCGGTCAACTCGGCAAAGGTTTCGAAGGCGCAGGCCGGCCCGCCGCAGCCGGGCACCGATATGGTCTGCTCTTCGCCGTGGGAATTGAACTTCAGGCGCACCTCGAAGGATCCCTTCGTCGGCTCGTGCAACTCGAAGGCGTAGTAGGTCGCCGGCGGCGGGACGCGCCCGCTGAACAGCGGTCCCTTGGTCCGAGCCGTCTCGATGCCCAGCGCGGCCTCGACGCCCAGGACGGTTCTCTGGTGGCCGGCGTAGAGCGAGAACTTGCGGGCCCTGGGATCTTCCTTCGTTTCGGCCGTGAAGTTGGCAGTCAGCTCGGCCAGAAACCCGCCGCCCATCAGCTTGCCGACATCCTTCCCGAGGAACTGGTTGTGATAGTTCCAGTCCGACAGCTCCTTGATCATCTGGAGTTGCTGGTCGGAAATTTCCGGGGGAATCGGAAAGTTGTGTTGAACGCTGGCGGAGAGCACTTCGTAGATTTCGTTGATCGAATACAGGATCTTGCTGGCCTTTTCGCCTTCGTACATGCCCGTGGCCGAAGACGCCAAATTCAGGAGGTCCTGATATTTCCGGCCCTGTGTCCGGTATAGTTCCGTTTTCGGAAACGATTTCACGAACTTCTTGTATTTCTTGCAATTCGCCTTCCCCGTATAGGGGCGAAGCACCCGGTCGTTCTCCAGCGCCACCGAGTGAACCGGCACCGGATTGAACGCTTGGCCGGGCGCCGGGGCCGCCTCCAGGGCGGCGTCGTAGACGGCCGGGTCCGGCCCCGTGCCGAGCGGGAACAGCCCGAGCATGAGCAGCTGCGCGCTCTGCAGGGATCGGTCCGTGTTGCTGGCGCGGACGTAGATCTCCCGGGGCATGTAGCTGCCCGATATGAAGCCGAGTTCGTCGACATACTTGTGCCGCAGCGCCTGGCCCGTCTGGTACATCTCGCGGATGCCGAGGGCCGTCAGCTGCCTCAAGCCCATGGGCCACTCGGCCTTGGCCTTGGGCGCGACGTATTTGGGCGAGACGATGCTGTGGCGGAACAACAGTGTCACCGCGCGCAGGGTATCCGTATCGGTTCTCTGCGTCTCGGACCATGCCTGGCCCGCGGCGCCGCAGATACCCAAGACGATCAAGGCGACCGTTGCGGCCTTTCGCATCTCTTGTTTTTTCACGATGTTCACGGCTTCAGCCTCCCAAAACTTGCCGTTGCGACCAAAAGGAAAGACGTGATCCCGATAGCGCCGAGGCCCCTCAGGCCAGAAACTTGTGCGCGAGGATTTCGTCATGCGTCCGTTCCACCGAGATGGCGAACTTGGAGAATGTCTCCTGCTGCATGCCCAGAGCGTTGAAGCGCTGGAGCAGCATCCGCGGTACCTTGTCGTTGTATTTCAATTCCACGATCAGCTGGTCCGCCGGCAGGGCATAGAGGAATGCGTCCTGCGGGTTGCCCAGCGTGGTCTGCCTGCTGCACTGGATCGCCCGGTCGAACGTGACCCGGACGTTGGGATAGAAGGCCCCGAAAAAGGCTTTCCGGTGGTAAAGGACGGTGACGCAAGGGGCCAACTGGAAGCGATGGGCCAAATAGTTGAACTCGCGGACCGCCGAGGACTCCATGTCCGAGCCGTCGGGCTCCGTCAGGCCGTTGGACAGCAGGCGCTCGGCGAGGTCGAGTCCGATCGGCGCGCGGCGCTTTGCCACGATTCGGTCGTATCGCCCCTTGAGCTCCAGGAAAACGGCACCGGGCTCGGCTTCCGGAGACGCCCGGTAAAGCATGATGCGATGCTTGATGCGCGCCAGGTAGCCTTCGCGCTTCTCGAGATAGACAATGTAGTCATGCGAATCGAATTTGATCGAGTAGTTGAATTACACGTTGAAATC